>JBDUXZ010000038.1 GCA_039944855.1 Rhodothermales bacterium
CCCACTGGGCGTCCGTCAGGTCGGAGCCGTAGCGTTGCGAGCGCATGGGTCCGGGCGTCTGGTGAGCGAATCAGGGCTCTTCCAGACGCCGACGGGCGCCCATAGGCTTCCACTGAGCCGTTCCCCAAACAGTCTCTTAGAACCCAGACTCGATAGCCGCGCATAATGGTGGCGCAACCACGGGGTGTTGTGATGGTATTCCCCCTTTCCGCATGGGACGAACTCAACCTCCACGACGGGAGCCCACTCATCCTCCTTCGGTACTGAAGATGCAAACGCGTGCTCCGTCAGCAGCGTGACGACCTCGACCTGAAGCCCGAGTCGAAACAGGGTCGGGACACGGTGGCTTCGACTTTCTTCGAACGCGACCACCGCGTCGTCTATATGAGGGCCTAGAAAGTAGGTGCCATGTTCCGTGCACCAACTACAAAGAGCGGCAATAGATGAGAGATGCGGAAGGTCCTCAGACATCCGTGACGCGCGCTCTTGTCTGAACCGGCCGAGAAGGACGCTTTCAACGAACCTGTTCCGTAGGAACAAGACATCCCAAATGCCCTTGGCTCCGGCGTAGGAGAGCGACCTCCAATACTCCACGCCCACGGCCTCATCGGCATACAAGTTGTCCCGAAGACGTTCCCGGTCGAACCGTCTTACGTCTACTTCGCCCGCTACGTGCGGGGAGATGCCTGCCGCCTCACATAGCGAATTAGCCATTGGCTCGGCTGCGAGCAGGAAGCGCGCCCACGCGCTGTCAAATGCTGACCGAACGTTGCGCAACTCTCCGGACCACTCGTGCGCGACCTTTTGAAATGCACGATGCGTCTCGTAGGTAGGGTTTTCAGATATCGTTCGAAGCCGCTGTTGGCCCTGACTAAACAGCAAGCGTGCAAACTCGTAACCCGGCTCCTCTGTCCTTCTATCCGCACCGGTCAAGCCGCCGCGCATTGCCCGTGACGCCCTTCGCGGCGGCTTAGCATTGGGGGAGTATAGAAACGTCGCTAGTCGGAGCCGCTGATTCGCCCCGTCTACGGTGAATGGCGACGGGATCCCAAAGAGCCTCTCCGCGAATAGGAGCCCGATAGGACAGGCCGCGCCGGGGATTGAAGCCGCTATCAGCTTAGCGAGCTGCGAATTCCTCGATAGACCACCAGCCGAGATGGCACCTTCGACGCCGAAGGTAAAATCCGGAATCATACCCGCTCAATGTTTGGGATTCGCGTCGCGGGCGAGGGCAGGTTGTTCCTCGTTGCGGGCCCGCTGTTCACGCTCCGTTGCCATGAATCTTCAATAGCTCGTTGTCTACCGCGTCGGTGTCCATACTCGCCAGATACGTCTGCGTGTTGCTAAGCGAACGGTGTCCCAACGCCTTAGAAATGGTGTAGAGTCCCCCGCCACGGCGACGGGTGTGATCGGCGAAGGTGTGGCGCGCGATGTGGAACGACAAGGTGGCTGGTACCTCCGCTACCTCCGCAATCTTCTTCAGGTACTTGTTCGTAAGCGCGTTCTGCGACGAGATGGCGCTGACTTCTTTGCGAGGGGTAGATAGGTCGTACCCCTCAAGGATAGGGAAGACATACGGGTCAACCACGCCGCCGCATTCCGGACGCGTCAAGTGGCGCCGTGCTATGATTTCTGCTTGCGGGAGCAACACGATGGACTGAACGTGGCCCGTCTTGTGCATTGTGTAGACGAGCCGTCCGTTAGCGACGTTCGACGCTCTTAGCCTGCAAACGTCACCGAATCGCATCCCGGCGGTGAAATAGCTGAAGGCGAAGGTGTCGCGAACACGGCTAATCAGCGTGCCGTGTTCGAGGTTGAGTTCGAGGATCCGCCGATGCTCTGCTTCGGAAAGCTTGAGCCGTGCAGGTTTCCCGCCCTCAATCTTCAGGGCAATAAACGGGTTGTAGTCAATGGGGTGCGTCCCATCGCGGGCAGCCTTGAGGAAGATCGTCTTCAGCCCCCTGAAGTTCGTCGCTACGGTGCCGGGCTTGTTGCCGTAATGACCGATGAGGTGGGCCTTGTACCTTTGGAGCAGGTCGATGCTGATGTCGCCGAAGGGGAGGGGGGCACCCGCGAAGGCTCGGAATTTGGCAAGGTTCGTTTTCTGCTTCTTGTGATAGTAGATGCGTCCTTCGGCGAGCAGGGCCTTCACGAAGCGGTCGCCGTACTCGAAGTAATCACACGACGAAGCCCCAGCTTGCGTGGAGCGCGTGCCCCGCATCCGATCCTTCACGTCAGCAGCCGCTACGCTGCCTTCACGCAACGACAGGTCATAGACGACCTCCTTCGCGGACGCTACGGCCTTCGCGATGATGCCATTTATCGCTTCGTGATTGGGGTGCGTACGGCGAACGGAGCACGAGCGGGCGTTCCAATGAGACGCGCGCACCGACACTTTTAAGCTTAGGTAGTTGGAAAGACCGTCGCTGTCGGTGATACGGAGCTGGAGGGAATGCTCGCCGTTTTTTTTAGGGCGTCGGCTGAGTACGGGTGTGATCGTTGCCATCGATGTCAGACTAGAGGGGCGGATGAGTACGGATGGCTACAAATATATGGTCAAGGTTGTGGTCAAGGTGTAAGCCGTTTCAAGCCGTAACGGACGTGTTCGGTAGCGTTGCATATACGCCAAAAAGCTGCGATGAAGCCACTTTGTGTGTAATAGAGCGTGGTATTGCGTTGCGAATTATGTCCCTCTCGTGGGCACAGGAGCTTCGCTCCACTACAAGCGGCCCTCTCGGTATCGGGAGGGCCGCTTGTATTTATGATGGCCGGGTTCACGTCGAACGGTAGGATCCGCGTATCGAACGGAGTGACGTGGGCTGCGCGCCCGGTACGAATCCTTGCGCAGTGAGGGGCTCTCGGTAGACGAGGCCGTGGGGCCATTGCAGGGACCGCCGGATCTGTATCTTGCCGGATCCGCGACCCCCACGCGCTATGGACCTACCCGGACACTCCCTGCTCCACGCCGACCGTGACGGCGCGCACGTATCGGTGGCGCTGGAGGGCGGCCACGTCGTCCGCTGGTGCCCCGCATTTGGCGGTGAGGCGCTCTACCTCAGCCCGCTTGCCGCCGAGCACCCCGCCCGAGCCATCCGCGGCGGGGTACCCGTCATCTTCCCTCAGTTCGACGACCTCGGGCCCCTTCCCCGGCACGGCTTCGCCCGTACCGCGAAGTGGCAGGAGACGCAGCCGCAGCCAGACGAAGCGCTCGCCCTCGTCCTGACCGATAGCGCCGAGACCCGCGAGCACTGGCCCCACGCGTTCCGCCTCACCCTCGGCCTCGCCGTGGAGTCCCCTCCCACGTCTGACGCCGACGGGCTCCGGCTGGCCCTGCGCGTTCGCAACGTCGGCGGCGAGCCGTTTGCGTTCACGGCCGCCCTCCACACGTACCTCCGCGTGGGGGACGTGGAGCGCGTACGGGTAGAGGGGCTCGGTGGCACCCGCTATCGCGACAAGACGGCCGACGGGCGGCGCGCCGTTCAAGAGGGGCCGCTCCGAGTGCGCGGCCCGCTGGACTCCGTCTACGAGCGCGCGCCGGACCGCGTCGTGGTGCGGGACGAGGCGGCCGGGCGCCTCATCGAGGTGGAGAAGTCCGGGTTCGAAGATGTGGTCGTGTGGAACCCGTGGCGCGAGGGAGCGGCCGGCCTGGTCGATCTTCCAGAAGAGGACTACCGGCGGATGCTGTGCGTCGAAGCGGCCCAGGTGCATCGACCGGCCGTTGTAGATGCCGGTGCGACGTGGGAGGGCATCCAGACGATCACCGTGCGCGCACGCTAAGCGCGACGCCTCTCCCTGTGCGTCCAGAGGACGGGCGTACCCTTGGCCACAGGCGGAAAGGGTGAGTGTATGGATAAGGGTTATCCCAGTAGCGCTCACACTCAAGCTATATCCAGTGAGTAACATAACCCTCGTTATCGAGCTGGAGGCTGCGTTATTCAGGCAGCGTTTGTCGAGAGCCTGTCGGGGCAGGTCGCGCCCGGGAGCCGGCCGCGTCCCTGCTAGCTTCGCGGTGGCTGGTGGGCTGCAGCGCTCAGGAGCCGTGCCACGTGGCGGCCGGGTACGGCGATGGGGACGCCGTCGCGGTAGAGTTCGCGGTCGTAGTATCACGCCTCGGCGTGGTCGGGCCGTCGTCCCGGTGAGCGAAGCACTCGTTCGCGTGAGGGCCCATGCGCGAGCGTGCTCCGCGAGTACCTAGCGCTGCACCCGACGAAAGAGCAGAGCCGACACTGTAATCGCCTGTTGGCAAGAATGAGCTTGTGGCGTCATGGTATTGAGATAAATAGGGATGTGGCAAATGTTAGTAATGGGTAGGAAATGAGATGTAAACTCCCGATACTCCAAAGGGTTATCCGACCCTGCTGACCCCCTGCCCAACGAGGTTGGCTCATCCTGCTGGATATAGCGGACCGGTCAGACGGCATCGCCCCGTTGGTCCTTCCCGTTATCCAGTAACGATCCCCAGACGCCACGCGATGCCCTTTGAAACCCCAGTGGATGCCTTGCTCAGATTCGCCGTTCTCCTTGCCGCGATGCCGGTAGCTCGCACGCCAGGGGCAACTCGACGGCTGATGCGACGCAGACTGGGTGGTGAGCAAGTAGGTCAGCCGCAGCGACATCGGGGAGGAATGCCAGCGAGGAGCGTTTGGGGCTATTCGATTTTATCTGCTCGCTCATAACTAGGCGTCGGCGGCGATGCACGGGAAGCCCCCGCTGCTGAGGGGGCGCCAGCCCTGATCTCGGACCCCGACGGTGGAACGTTCTCGCAATCCTTTTTACGCGACTAGGCTATGCAACGTCTACGCCTCACGCTGTGCCTCCTCCTCCTCGCCTCGGCCCTCGCCGGGTGCGCGCCCGAGGCCGCCCTCACCACCGCCGACTTCCGCGCCCGCCTCCCCGAGCTCGAGGCCCGCACCCTCCGCGAGCCCGCCGACGCCGGCGCCCTCCGCGACCTCGGCGAGGCCTACGCCCAGCTCCAGCGGTTCGACCCCGCCCGCCAGGCCCTCGAGCGCGCCTACGCCCTCGACGCCGACGACCCCAAGACGCTCTACTACCTCGGCGTCGCCCACGAGGGCGCCGGGGCCGAGGCCGAGGCCCTCTTCGTCCTCGCCCAGTACGAGCGGCTCTCGCCCGACTCCCCGTACCGCCCGC
>JBDUXZ010000039.1 GCA_039944855.1 Rhodothermales bacterium
GGGGTCCGCAGCGTTCGAGGAGCCCGATGCGGTCGCGTCGAGCGAGGCGGACCCCCACCTGTCCTCCCCCTCCGAGGGGGAGGGACGCGATCTGAACGCGCTCGCTGGGTTCGACTTACCTGAGTTCATAACACGCTCTAGATGCCGTCGCGGCGTTCGAGGATCGTCCGCGTCTCGGTGCCGGGCACCGTCAGCGTGAGGGTGATCCCGTCCACGTCGTAGGCGAAGCGCCGGGTTTCGGCGCTGTCCTCGACGGCGATGAGGTTATCCCCGGCGAGGCGGAAGGTGGAGCGATTGGTGGAGCCCGCTTCGTTTTGGACGATGTAGTCGCCCTCGCGCGTGAACGTTACGAAGTAGAGGTCCTCGGGCGCGGTGCCAGCCTGCTCCGTGATGACCCACTGCCCGAGGAGATCGTCGGCGCCCTCGATGATCTCTTGCGGCGCGGTCGGCACTTCGGGCCCGGAGGCGTCGGGGTCGATCGTGAGCGCGTCGGGCTCGGCGGGTTCGCTGGCGCAGGCGGCGAGGAAGAGGGCGGTGAAGAGGGAAGTGGTCAGGATGCGCATTGGGCTGGGCGTTGGGTAGGCAATACGAAGCAGGCGGCGTTACGGAGCGGGCGGCTGGGCGGGCGGCTGGGCGGGCGGCAGCTCATCGAGCGGCGCGTCCAACGGCGGCGAGTAGACGGAGTCGGGCGGCGGCGGCGGCGGCGCGGGCGGCACCGGCGGGGCGTCCACGAGGCGGACGAGCAGCATCGGCTCGCCCGTGCCGAGCGGGCGGAGGAGGAGGGTGTCGCCGCGTACGACCGGGATGAGGTTCTCGGCGTCGAACTGCGAGCGGATCTGGAGCGTCGAGTCGTCGATGAAGTCGTAGGCGGCGTTGATCGTCGAGGCGGGCCCGAGCGGGCGCGGGCGCGTGATCTGGAGGCTGCCGTTCTCGGCGAAGACGTAGAGCTGGCCGTTGCGGTTGAGCGTGCCAGCCTCGCCCGTGATCTCCCACGTGCCGACGAGCGCGGCGGCGGGGTCGACCGGCGGTTCGTCCTGTGCGCAGCCGGGCATGAGCGCGGCGGCGAGGGCAAGCGAGAGGAGGGCGTGGAGCGGTCGGGGCATAGCGCGTCGGGGGCGAGTCGTTGCCTGGAGCGGGGGCACGGTGACACGGAGGATACCGGGGCGCGGGTTCCTCCGCAGGCCGATAAGTTAGACTACGAACGCGGTACGGAGTGCCGCCGAATCGTGCCCCTGTCCGCTCGGCCCGCCTGTTCGGTCCGGCCCGTGCCGGTGGGGCAGAACCGCGCGGCGGATGCCGGATACAACGCCCACTCGCCCCGGCCGCCGCTCCGTCGCGGCCCGCCCGTTTCTCCACCTCTGCCCAATGTTTCTCGAATCGCCCGTCACCCTCATCCTCCTCGTCATCAACGTGCTCATCGGCGTGTACACGATGACGAGCGACCCGTCCCTCCTGGACCGGTGGTCGTTCAAGCCGTACCAGTTCCTGCGCGGGGAGTACTGGCGCGCGCTCACGGCGGGGTTCGTCCATGTCGGCCTCGCCCACCTCGCCTTCAACATGATCACGCTCTACTTCTTCGGGCCGTGGATCGAGGGCCTGCTCGGGCCGGCGAAGTTTCTGGCGATCTACTTCGGCTCCGAGATCGCGGCGAACATGCTGACGCTGGCCAAGCACAAGGACAACCCGGCGTACTCGGCCGTCGGCGCGTCGGGGGCGATTTCGGGCGTGCTGTTCTCGTTCTGCCTGTTCCAGCCGTTCGCGATGCTCGGGGTGATGTTCATCATCCCGATGCCGGCGATCCTCTTCGCCGTGCTCTACGTCGTCGGCTCGATCTACGCCTCGCAGCAGGGCGGCGGGCGGATCGCGCACGAGGCGCACCTCGGCGGCGCGCTCGGCGGCGTCCTCCTGACCCTCCTCGTCTACCCCGACGCGCTCTCGATCTTCCTGCACCAACTCGGGCTCTAGCCGAGGAGCGCGTCGACCAGCGCCGTCCACTCGGCGAACACGAACGCCTCCGAGCGCGCGGGGTCGCCGCCGTACCACGCGACCTGCCAGCCCGCGCCGCGCCCGCCCTCCACGTCCGAGTGCAGCGAGTCGCCGATGTAGAGGATCGCGCCGGGCTCGACCCCGGCAACGTCGGCCGCGTGCGCGAAGATCGCCGGATGCGGCTTCATCACGCCGACCTCCTCGCTGATGACGACGGCGTCGGACCGCTCGCGGAGTACGGGAAAGCGGTCGAGCTTGGCGTGCTGCACGTCCGCAAAGCCGTTCGTGAGGAGGCCGACAGGGAAGCGGTCGGCGACGGCGTGAAAGGCGGCTCCGGCGCCGTCGGTCCAGCGCCAATGCGCGGCGTAGCGGTCGAGGTAGGTCTCGCCGAGGTGGGCGGCGTCGAGTCCGTCGAGCTCGAGCGCGGCATGGAGCCGCTCGAAGCGGAGGCGCTGCACGTCGTCGCGGCCGATCTCGCCGGCGGCGTAGCGTCGCCAGAGCGGGACGTTGTGCGCGTGGTAGGTCTCCTGCACGTGCGCGAGGGCGTGCCCGTCGAAGTGGGTGGCGAACGTCGAGCAGCAATCGGCGAGGGCCTCCCGCTCGGCGGCGCGGTGGTCGAGGAGCGTGTCGTCGAGGTCGAAGTAGACGAAGCGGACGGCGGATACGTCGAGCATCGTCACAGCGCTTTCTCCATCATCGCGTACTCCTTGTCGCGGACGGCGCCGAGCTTGTCGAGGGAGTTGACGAGCGGCATGTTCACGTCGAGCACCCAGCTCATCTCGCAGGCGTCGTAGCCGGCTTCGAGCCCGTTCTGGATCGTGGCGTCCACGAGGATCGCGTCGAAGCCGCGGCCGTGGTATTCGGGGAGCACGCCCATCAGCGGGAGCCGGATCTCGTAGACCGCGCCGAGCTTGGCGTAGGCCAGCAGCTTCGGCAGGCCGAGTGGGAAGAGCCGACCGCTCGGGACGTGGCGGAGCGCCTGGTTGAGGTTTGGGATCGAGATGGCGAAGGCGACGGGTTCGCCCTCCATTTCGAGGATGTACACCAGTTCGGGCTCGATGACCTGTTTGAGGTCTTTGGCGAGGTGCTTGAACTCGTGCTCCGTCATCGGGACATGGCCCCAGTTCTGCGACCACGCCTCGTTGTAGATCCGCAGGATGGCGTCGGCGTCCTCCCAGAACCGGTCCACGTCGAGCGTGCGGAGGCTCAGGCCGGGGTTCCGCCGCATCACGATCTCGGCCCCGCGCCGCAGCTTGTCTTTGTTGACGTAGGCCTCGTGGACGTAGTACGCCCACATTGTCATCGCCCGCTCGAACCCGTAGCGCTGGAGGAAGTCGACGTAGTACGGCGGGTTGTACGGCATCAGGATCGACGGCTCGCGGTCGAATCCCTCGACGAGCAGCCCTGCCGTGTCGTTCATCGACGGGTTGACGGGGCCGCGCACGCCGGTGTAGCCGCGCTCGCGCAGCCAGCCCGTCGCCGCGTCGAGGAGCGCCTCGGCCACGGCGTAGTCGTCGACCGATTCGAAGAAGCCGAAGAACGCGTTGTTGTCGGCGTACTTCTTCAGGTGCATCCCGTTGACGATCGCAGCGATGCGGCCGACGACCTCGCCGCCCGCATCTTCCGCCAGGAAAAGCTGGATCTCGCCGTGCTCGAAGAACGGGTTCTTCTTCGGGTCGAGCACCTTTGCCTGGTCCATCCGTAGCGGGGCGATCCAGTGCCGGTTCTCCGCGTAGTGGCGGTACGGGAAGTCGATGAACCGGCGTTTGTCGCTGTTGGACGATACAGGCCGGACGGTGGCGCGGGAGGCGGTATCGGCTTCGCTCATAGGGGGCGCGGTGGATGAGGGGCTACAAGAAACGACGTAGGGGCACAGCACGCTGCGCCCCTACGGGAAACGGTGGCGTGAGGCGGTCAGTCGTCGTGGTGCCCATTGACGCCGTTGCTGCCGTTCGCGCCGATGACGCCGTAGCGGAGGCCGATGCGCTTGAACGCGTCGAGGATGAAGTCGAGCTCCTCGTTCGTGTGCGTCGCCATGTAGCTCGTCCGCATGAGGGCCTGCCCCTTCGGCACGGCGGGCGGGACGACGGCGTTGACGAACACGCCCTCGTCGAGGAGGTCGTGCCAGAACTGGAAGCACGTCATCATGTCGCCGACGACGACGGGGATGATCGGCGTCTGGCTCGTCCACACGTTGAAGCCGAGGTCGCGGAAGCCGGCGCGCATGTAGTTCGAGATCTCGTCGAGGCGAGCGAGCCGCTCGGGCTCCTCGATCAGGATGTCGAGGCAGGCGAGGACCGTCGCCACGTTCGCCGGAGGCATCGAGGCGCTGAAGATGTGGGTGCTGGCCGAGTGGCGGATGTATTCGGTGACGGACTCGGAGCCGACGGCGAAGCCGCCGAGCGAGGCGAAGCTCTTCGAGAACGTGCCCGTCACGAGGTCCACTTCGTCCATCAGCCCGAAGGCGCTGGCCGAGCCGCGCCCGCCCTCGCCGACGACGCCGATCGCGTGCGCGTCGTCGAGCATGAGCGCTGCGCCGAACTCGTTCGCGAGGTCGACCAACTCGGGCACTTTGGCGAGCGTCCCGTTCATCGAGAACACGCCGTCGGTGACGATGATCTTGCCGGCGTCGGGCCGCTCCTCGGCGTACTTCTCGAGGAGGAGCCGGAGGTGGCGCATGTTGTCGTGGCGGTACCGGACAGTCTCGGCGAGGCTGGCCTGCGTGCCGGCGACGATGCAGGCGTGGTTGTCCTTGTCCGAGAAGATCAGGTCGCCCTTCGACGCGACGCTCTGGATGACGCCCTGGTTCGTCATGTAGCCCGTCGAGAAGAGGACGCAGGCGTCCTTCCCCATGAACTCGGCGAGGCGTTGCTCCAACTCCAGGTGGAGGTCGAGCGTGCCGTTGAGGAAGCGGCTGCCGGTGCAGCCCGTTCCGTAGTCGGCAATCGCCTGCTGCGCGGCTTCGACGACGCGCGGGTGGTTCGTCAGGCCGAGGTAGTTGTTCGACCCGGCCATAATGACCTCGTGCCCGCGGATGACGGCCCGCGTGCCCTCCGCCACCTCGATGGGGCGGAAGTAGGGGTAGAGATCGGCGGCTTTGACCTGGGCGTAGTCGTTGTCCGGATCGAAGAACCGGCGGGTCTTGTCGAAGATGGAGCGGCTGTTGCGCTCGGCCGCCCGCTCGGCGGCGGCGGATTTCTCCACATCCGTCTCCACACGTCGGGGTCCCCCCGTGAAATCAGGCAACGTCATAGGCGCTCTCCAGGTCGCTAAAGTCTTCCGGCCGCACGATCTTTGCGAAGCTACGGCGCGGCACCGGACGCGCCCGGCAAAATATAGTGAAACGCTTCCACCCGTTCGGAAGCGTGCCGTTGGGCCGCGCGAGTGCCTTCACGAGGCGAGAGCGAAGGTGCGGCGCGGGCAGACCGCTTCAATGTGATCGGCGGCGAGGGCGTTCCCGAGCGGCCCGCCCCCTGCGACGGGAGGCAGCACACGCAGAAACCGCTCGATCGCCGGTGCGGTGAGGCGGCCGAGCACGGCATCGCCCCGCCCGGAGCGGCGGAGGTAGAGGGCGTTGACGGCTTGCTCGAAGAACCCCCGGTTCGGCGCTGCGAGCACGGGCTTACCGAGGTGGAGCGCTTCGGAGAGGAGGGTGAACCCGGCCGTGCTGACGACGGCGCGGCACGCCGCGAGGTCGTCGACGAACCCCCGGCGCGACGCTGCGCGGAAGGTGAGGTTCGGGTAGGCTGCTGAGTCTGCGGGCGCGGGCACGTTGTAGACCACGAACGGCGCGTCCACGCGGCGCAACACGTCGAGCAGGCGGTCGGAGCCCTCGGGGTGGTTGACGTAGACGAGGAGGTGCGCGCCCCGACGCGGCGCGGCGTCGAGCACGTCGGGCCGGAGGATCGGCGGGACGAGCGCGGCGTCGCTGCCCGCCCGATGCGGCGGAAAGAAAAACGACGGCACGACGACGCGGTCGAACAGCCCGCGCGGAGCCATCACGCCGATACCGAGCCGGGTGAGCGCGGCGCTCGCGGCGTAACGTAACGGGACGTGGCAGCGCGTCTCGGTTAGAATCTGCTGGTGGCTGAGCGCCACGACCGGAAGGCCGAGCCGCCGGGCCGCGCGCGGGGCGAACGGCTCGAAGTCGGCCACGACGAGGTCGGGGTCGAGGTCGTCGATCCGCTCGGTGAGGGCCTCCACAATCTCGGGCGTGCGGACGGCGAGCGGCGCGTTCTGCCACGCCGTCGCGAGGAGGCGGACGCGGTTGCCGCGGACGAGTTCGGCGGGGGCGGGGACGTCGAGCACGAATTCGCCCTGCCGGCGTAGGCGGTCGGCGGCGTCGGCACCGCAGCAGAAGAGGACGTCGTGTCCGCGCTGGCGGAGGGTGTGGGCGACGCCGAGCGCGCGGGACGTATGGCCGCGGCCCTGCCCGTTGAGCGCGTAGAGGATGCGAGCCACAGCGAGAGGAGAGAGGGGAGAGGAGCGATCGGCCTACGCGCTAGCCCGCCCGTTGGCTCCCGATGGACCGCCGTAGATATGCCCCGCCGGGGCGTCTCTACCTTGCGGGCAGGCGCAGCGTCAGAAATTCCATCGCAGCGAGGCCGTCGCGCCGGTCGGCGTCGGGGCGAGATGGATCGACAGGTCCTCGCTCACGTCGAAGTCGGCGAGGTGGGCGCTGACATAGGCGTCGAGCGCTTGGAGGGCGTAGGCGAGGCCGGAGAGCAGGATCGAGAAGTCGCGGTCGCGGCGGCTGGCGTCGCGGAGCGCCCGGCTCGACGCGGCGGGCAGCATCCCGATCGCGATCCACTCGTCCTCGAACTGCTCGAAGCCGTCGCACGTGCCGGGCGGCACGGTCGTGCCGGTGTCGCAGTCGGCGTAGATGGCGGCGCGGCGGTAGCGCACGGTCCGCACGTGGTTGACGACGGCGAGCGTGACGAGCCCGCTGACCGCGGCCACGGCTACGCCCGCTCTGACGTAATCGCCGTTCGAGACCTGGCCCCAGCCGGGGACGAGCAGGCTGCGCCGGAGCGCGGTCTTCGGCGCGAGCGGAAGTGGGGCGAGGGGCGGCAGCGCCTCTGTCGTGCCCACGACCACGGGCGACGTGGCGACCGTATCCGGCGCGGTGACGGGCTGCGCCGCAGCCGCGTGGCAGAGGGCCAGGGTCAGCAGCAGCGCCGCGCGGCGCACCCTACCGCTCCAGCAGGAGGTCGAGGACACGCTCGAGGTCGTCCTGCGAGTAGTACTCGATCTCGATCTTGCCGCTCCCGCTGTCCTTGTGGCGGATCTTGACCTGCGTGCTCAGCCGGTCGCGGAGAGCCCCCGTGAACTCGCGGAGCTGGAGGGCGTCGCGGCTGGGCGTCGTCACGGCCTCGGTGGCATTCTCGACGGCGTCCTCGGCCGGGGCGTCGGCGGCGTCGAGCCGCTTGCGGTACTCGCGGATGAGCTGCTCCACCTGCCGGACGGAAAGCTCGTTGGCCACGATCTCGCGGTAGAGCTCGAGCTGGGCGTCGTCGTCCTCGATCGAGACGAGCATCCGAGCGTGGCCCGACGTCAGCGTGCCGTCGCGGAGCGAGGCGAGGACGGGCGGCGGGAGGCGGAGGAGGCGGAGCGTGTTCGCCACCGTCGAGCGGTTCTTGCTGACCTTCTTGGCGACCTCCTCCTGCGTCAGCCCGCACTCGTCGATGAGGCGGAAGTAGCCGAGGGCCACCTCGACGGGGTTGAGGTTCTCGCGCTGGATGTTCTCGACGATCGCCATCTCCAGCATCGCCTCGGTGTCGGCCTCGCGGACGTAGGCCGGCACACGCGTGAGCCCGGCGCGCTTAGCGGCACGGAGGCGGCGCTCGCCCGAGATGATCTCGAACCGGCTGTCGCCGAGGGAGCGGACGGTGATCGGCTGGATGATGCCGAGCTGGCTGATCGACGCGGCGAGCTCGTCGAGGGCCTGCTCGTTGAACGTCTCGCGCGGCTGGTACGGGTTCGGCCGGATCGCCTCCACATCGAGCTCGGCGACGCGGCCGAGCAGGCGGACGCGGTCCTCGAAGTTGTAGAGCTTCGGGCCGGAGGCCTGGCCTTCGCGCGCGTCCTCGCTCCGCTCCGAGGTGGAGGGGAGCAACGCGCTGAGTCCTTTGCCGAGCGCTGCTTTCTTCGTCGCCATGGGGGTAGAGAGTGAGCCGGGGGGAGCGGGTCGCGTTACCGCGAGGGGGAGTCGGAGTGGAGGACGGAGTCGAGGTCACCGCTGGGCTGCGGCACGACCGCCGGGACGACGGGGCCGGCCGTCGGGTGCGCCGCCGTGCCGTTCCCCGCGCGCAGGCCCGCTGCGACGGGGCCGTTCGGGCGCCGCGCCCCCGCCTCCTCTTGCTGGAGGTACGTCTTGTTCGCGGTGATCACCTCTTTGGCGAGGCCGATGTAGTTGCGCGCGCCGATCGAGGTCGCCTCGTAGAGCAGCACCGGCTTGCCGAAGCTCGGGGCCTCGCTGAGCCGGACGTTCCGCTGGATGACGGTCTTGAACACCTTGTCGCCGAAGTAGCGGCGGACCTCGGCGGCGACCTGCTTCGAGAGGCGCAGCCGCGAGTCGTACATCGTCAGGAGCACGCCTTCGATCTCAAGACCGGGGTTGAGGTGCTGGCGGACGATCTTCACCGTGTTGAGCAACTGGCCGAGCCCTTCGAGCGCGAAGTACTCGCACTGCACGGGGATCACGACCGAGTCGGCAGCGGTGAGGGCGTTGAGCGTGAGGAGGCCGAGCGACGGCGGGCAGTCGATAACGACGAAGTCGTACTTCCGGCGGGCGTTCGTGATGGCCCGCTTCAGCACGCGCTCGCGCTCCATCACGTCGATCATCTCGATCTCCGCGCCGACGAGGTTGATGTGGCTCGGGACGACGTCGAGGAACGGCATCTCCGTCTGGCAGACGGCGTCTTCGAGCGAGGTGTCGCCCGTGAGGACCTCGTACGTCGAGAGCTCGACGGCGCGCTGGTCCACGCCGACGGCGGACGTGCCGTTAGCCTGTGGGTCGATGTCGAGGAGCAGCGTGGGGTGCTCCGTAGCCGCGAGGGACGAGGCGAGGTTCACGGCGGTCGTGGTTTTCCCGACCCCGCCTTTCTGGTTCGCTACCGCGATAACCTTCCCCATGGCCGCGCCTGCTGTGCGTGGTGATCTGTCCGGTGGCACCCGATGCCGGAGGGCATAAACGGGGGCGGTGGCTCTGTGTCTGCCGCCGCGCCGACCCGCTCGGGTGTGCGCCGCCAATATACCCGCGGCCCTCCCCCTTCGCAAGCGAAGACAGGCCGGAGACGCGGGCGAGAGCGGTCGCTGTTCGCCCCGCCGTAACGCGTTAAGTTCGGTCTGTTTCCCAGTCGTGCCGGGCCACTGTTTGCGGGGTCCAGACCGCGCGTACCTTCCGATTCTCGTTCGTCTCCCACACCCTCGTCCCGCCCGTGGCCCGCCGTTTCGTTCTCAAGAAAGAGCCCGAGCTCGCCGCCCCGTCGACCCTGACGATCGACTACGCGGGCGAACTCAACGAGCAGCAGCACGCGGCGGCGACGGCGGGCGACGGGCCGGTGCTGATCGTGGCGGGCGCGGGGACGGGGAAGACGCGCACGCTCGTCTACCGCGTGGCCTACCTCATCGAGACGGGGACGCCGCCCGAGGGCATCCTGCTGCTGACGTTCACGCGCCGCGCCGCACGCGAGATGCTCGGCCGCGCCGCGCTCCTCCTCGACGGTCGCTGCGAGCGCGTGCGCGGCGGGACGTTCCACGCCTTCTGCCTCCAGATCCTCCGCCGCTGGGCCGAGGCGGTGGGCTACCCGAAGAACTTCACGATCCTCGACGCCGTCGACGCCGCGGATGTGATCGACGTGCTGCGGTCCGAGCGCGGGCTGCACCTCTCGAAGAAGCGGTTCCCGAAGAAGCGCACGCTGCAGGGCATCTACTCCGCCGCCGCGAATCGCAGTCTCGACCTCGCGGACGTGCTCGAACAGACGTACCCGCAGTTCCTCATCCACCTCGACGAGATCGAAGACCTCGGCCGTGCCTTCACCGACTACAAGCGACGGCACGGGCTCGTGGACTATGACGACCTCCTCGCCCTCACCGTCCGCCTTTTGGAGAGCGACGACGCCGTACGGGCGAAGGTTGCGGGCGCGTGCCGGTACGTACTCGTCGACGAGTACCAGGACACGAACCGGCTGCAGGCCCGGCTCGTCGAACTCTTCGCGAGCGTGCACGGGAATGTCACCGCCGTCGGCGACGACGCGCAGAGCATCTACCGCTTTCGCGGCGCGGATGTGGGCAACATCCTCGCCTTCCCCGAGGTCTTCCCCGGCACGCGGCTCTACAAGCTGGAGCAGAACTACCGCTCGACGCAGCCCATCCTCGACCTCGCCAACCACGTCCTCCGCCGCGCGAAGCGGAAGTACGAGAAGGAACTGTACACCGAGCGCGAGGGTGGCGAGAAGCCCGCGCTCGTCGCCGCGCCCGACGACCGCTGGCAGAGCCGGTTCGTGTGCCAGCTCCTGCTCCAACTGCGCGAGGAGGGGACCGCGCTGAACCGGATGGCCGTCCTCTTTCGCAGCGGCTACAACTCGTACGACCTCGAAGTCGAGCTCGACCGGCGACGGATCCCGTTCGTGAAGTTCGGCGGGCTGAAGCTGACCGAGGCGGCGCACATCAAAGACGTGGTCGCGCACCTCCGCGTGGCGGAGAATCCGCTCGACGTCGTCGCGTGGAACCGTGTGCTGAAGCTGATTGAGGGCATCGGGCCGAAGACGGCGCGCGAACTCGTCGACTGGGTGCTGGCGGCCGACGACCCGTTCGCGCTCGACGCCCCGGCCGTCTCGCCGCGCTACGCCGAGCGCGTCCGCCACTTGGGCGAGACGCTCCAGCGGATGCGCGCCGCCGGCGTCACGCTCCCCGCGCAGATCGAACTCCTCCTCCAGTATTACCAGCCGCTCCTGGAGCGGGTCTACTTCGAGGACTTCGGGAAGCGGGCGCAGGACCTGGAGAGCTTCGCCGGGATCGCCGAAGGGCAAGGCTCGCGCGCCACCTTCCTCGAATCGCTCGCGCTCGACCCCATCGACCTCACGGCGACGGACGTGGAGGGCACGCACAAAGACGAGCCGCCGCTCATCCTCTCGACGATCCACAGCGCCAAGGGGCTGGAGTTCGACACCGTCTTTTTGATCCAGGCGCTCGACGGCATCCTCCCGAGCCAGTACGCCGTGAAAGACGATGCCGAGCTCGACGAGGAACTGCGCCTGCTCTACGTCGCTCTCACGCGGGCCGAGACGAACCTCTTCGTGAGCTACCCGACCGTGCAGTACCAGCGCCGGAGCGGCGACTTCTTCACGAACCCGAGTCGTTTCCTCGCGGATGTGCCCGAGAAGCTGCTGGAGCCGTGGACGCTCGCTGAGGACGAAGACAGCGAGCCCGCTGTACTCGAAGCGCCCGCGCCGCCACGCCTCCCGCCCGCGCGCCGCGACACGAGCGACGGGCTCCCGTTTTAGCCGAACCGTTTGTATGCTACCGGCGTCCACCGCTCCCGTCCCGCCGCCCGCTGCCGTGCAGACCACCACCGACACCATTCAGATCGACCTCGTGGGGATGGCGTCCCTCCCGACGATCCAGCGGCTGAACCACACCGTGTTCGGCGAGGCGCGCGTCATCAATCAACTCGACCGGCGGGACTTGCTGATGTTTCTGGCCTCCGTCGGCGGCGAGCCCGTCGGGTTCAAAGTCGGCTACGGGCTGACGCGGACGACGTTTTACAGCGCGAAGGGCGGCGTGTTGGAGCCGTGGCGCGGGCGCGGGGTGGCGCGGGCGCTGCTCCACGCGATGGAGGCGGAGGTGCGGCGGCTCGGCTACCCGCGCTTCGCCTACGACACGTTCCCGAACATGCATCCCGGCATGACCGTCCTCGGCCTCCGCGAGGGCTTCGAGGTCACCGCCGCGGGCTACAACGCGACGTACCAGGACTACCGCATCCGGTTCGAGAAAGCACTGTAGGTCACATCGAGTAGGCGCGAGGCCGTCCGAATCCTCAGGGACGATGGCTGGCATCACGTTCGGGCGAAGGGCCGCCCCATCATCGACAGACTCCGACAGCCATGAGCGTCAAAGAAATTATCGCCGCCATCGCCGACCTCCCCGACAGCGAGCGCCGCCGAGCGTACGTCGGACTGGACGAGCTGCGTAGCTCCGACCCGGTCGCCCCGCCACCGAGGCCGCTCAGCGCGCACGACAAAGCCAAGCACCTGATCGGGCCGGGCAGCGGCCTGAGCGACCTGTCGAGCAACAAGGATTACCTGAAAGACCTCGGCGAAAGCTCGCTCTCATGAGCCGATCTCTCATCGCCGACACCGGGTTGATCGTAGCGTATCTCGACCCCGACGACCGGCACCACGGCTGGGCGGCGGAGCAGTTCGACCGATCCCCGTCGTTCCTCACTTGCGAAGCGGTCATCACGGAGTCGTGTCATCTGGCTCAGCGCCAGCACAACGGGGTGGCGCGGGTACTCGGGCTGTTGGAGGCGGGGGTGCTGTAGATCGCGTACAGTTTGCGCGGGGATGAGGCGAACGTGGCCGCGCTGATGGCGAAGTACGCCAACCGGCCGACGGACTTCGCCGACGCCTGCCTCGTGAGGATGGCCGAGCAGCGCCCGAACTGCGAAGTCATGACGGTGGACGGCGACTTCCTCGTTTACCGGCGGCACGGCTACAAGGCGATCGACGTGACCCATCCCTGACGGCGCGCGGTCGACGGTGCGCGGTATGCTCGCCCGCGCAACTCCCGTTCGCCTCGCTCGTACGTGGTCGCATCCGTCGCCCTTTCCTCCGGCCCCCCGACCGTTGCCCGCCGCGCTCCTCGAATTCGTCGAAGGCCTCCGCATCGCCGTCCGCGCGATCTGGGCCAACCGGCTCCGCGCCATCCTCACCACGCTCGGCATCATCATCGGCATCGTCTCGGTGACGGCGATGTTCACCACCATCAACGGGATCGAGCGCGGGCTCGACCGCTCGATGGCGATGCTCGGGACGAACGTGCTCTCGGTGAGCAAGCAGCCGCAGACGTTCGAGAACGACTGGTGGAAGTACACAAACCGCCCGGCCATCACGCAGGACGTCGCCGAGCGCATCCGGCAGCACTCGCGTTACGCCGTCGCCGTGGCCCCGACGACGGGCACCGTCCGCGGCGTGCAGTACGAGGACCGGCAGCTCTCGACCGTCTTCGTCCGCGCCTCCACGCCCGACATCGCCGAGATCAACAACCTCGACCTCAGCGCGGGGCGATTCTTCGGCGAGACCGAGCAGCGCGCGGCGCGCAACGTCTGCATCATCGGGCAGGAGGTGGCCGAGGCGCTGTTCTTCAACGAGTCACCCATCGGCAAGCGGATCCGCGTCGGAGGGACGCGCTTCGAGGTGATCGGCGTGCTCGAGGAGCAGGGCAAGTTCCTCGGGTTGATCTCGTTCGACAACCAGGTGCTCATGCCGCTCTCGGCCTTCGAGAAGGCGTTCGGGCTGAGCGAGTGGCGCCAGATCTCGATCGAGGTGAAAGTGGACGCCGCCGAGAACATGGAGGCGGCCCGCGACGAGCTGACGGGCATCGTGCGGACGGCGCGCCAGCTCGACCCGATGGAGGAGGACAACTTCGCCATCAACCGACAAGATGCGTTCGAGACGCAGATTGCCGGGGTGAAGGGGGCGATCTACGGCGTCGGGCTCTTCCTCACTGGGCTCGCGCTCCTCGTCGGCGGCATCGGCGTGATGAACATCATGTTCGTGAGCGTGCGCGAGCGGACCCGCGAGATCGGGATCCGCAAAGCCGTCGGGGCGTCGCGGCGGGCGATCCTCACGCAGTTCCTGCTCGAAGCTATCATCGTGTGCATGATCGGCGGGCTCATCGGCGTGCTGATCTCGACGGGCATCACCTACCTCATCAACCTCGTGTTCACGGCCGTGCTCTCGCCGGGGACCGTCGTGCTCGCCTTCGGGATCTGCGTCGGCATCGGCATCCTCTTCGGGTTCATCCCGGCGTGGGCCGCCGCTCGCAGCCGCCCCATCGATGCCCTCCGCTACGAATAAGTCTGAGGCTGTGGGTCTGAGGTTCTGAGTCGCTCACCCACATCCCCAAACCTCAAACCCCAAACATCTCGTGCTCCTCTTCGAATACCTCCGCATGGCGTGGGAGTCGCTCCGCAGCAACAAGCTCCGGAGCATGCTGACGCTCCTCGGCATCGTGATCGGCGTGTTCTCGGTGATCGCGGCCGTGACGGCGGTGCAGGTGATCGAGGTCTACTTCAACGACACGTTCCGGGGGATGGGCGCGAACACGTTCTACGTCTCCAAAGTCGGCGGCGGCTTCTCGATCGGCCCGCGCGACCGCAGCCTCCGCAACCGGCCGGACCTCACGTACGAGGACATGGAGATGCTCCGCCGCCGCGCCCAGCTCCCGCTCTCGATCGCGCCCGACGGGTCGTTCGACCGAACGCGGGTGAGCTACGGCGGGGAGGAGACGGACCCGACGGTGGGCCTGCGCGGCGTCAATCAGGACTGGGCCGTCAACAACGGTTTCGAGATCGAAGAGGGCAGGTTCATTACGGAGGACGACGTCCGCTACGCCCGCGCCGTCGTCGTGCTCGGCTCGCCGATCGTAAAGCGGCTGTTCGACGTCGAGCAGGCCGTCGGCAAGACGGTGCGGATCGCAGGGCGGCGCTACCGCGTCGTCGGCACCTTCAAAGAGAAGGGAGCCTTCCTCGGCGACTCGCCCGACAACCACGTGATGGCCCCGATCACGCGGCTGTTCGCCGTCTACGGCGAGCCCGACCGCAACATCTCGTACGACGTCCGCGCGCCCAGTCCGCAGATGTTGCAGGCCACGATCGACGAGATCACGGGCCACCTCCGCGTGATCCGCAAGGTCCGGCCGCAGGACGAGAACAACTTCGACGTGGTGACGAACGACGCGCTGAAGGGGCCGATGGAGTCGTTCACGCAGTACCTCACGCTCGGCGGCGCGGGGATCGGGCTGATCGCGCTCCTCGCCGCTGGCATCGGGATCATGAACATCATGCTCGTGAGCGTGACCGAGCGGACGAAGGAGATCGGCATCCGCAAGGCGCTCGGGGCGACGCGGCAAGACGTGCTCCGGCAGTTCCTGCTCGAAGCCGTCTTCCTGTGCCAGATCGGCGGCCTGCTCGGCATCCTGCTCGGGGTCGTCGGCGGGAATGTGCTCGCCTTCACCTTCGACCTCCGCCCGACGTTCCCGTGGGCGTGGGCGATGATGGGCGTCGTTGGCGTGACGGTCATCGCGCTCGTCTTTGGCGTGTACCCGGCGTACAAAGCCGCCCGGCTCAACCCCATCGACGCGCTCCGCTACGAATAGTCCGTGGTCATTGGTCCGTTGTCCGTGGTTTCGTAGACTCCGGCACCCGCCACTGACCACGGACGAATGACCACGGACCAACAGCAGGCCAAGCAAATCGTCGGGCGCGCTGCCGCCGAGTTCGTCGAGGACGGGATGCGCCTCGGCCTCGGCACGGGCTCGACGACGGCCTACGCGCTCGAAGCCATCGGCCATCGCATCGCGGAGGAAGGGGTGCACGTGGTCGGCGTCCCGACCTCGTTCGCCGCCGAGCGGCTCGCCCGGCAGTACGGCATCCCGCTCGCCACCCTCGACGATGTGGACGGGCTCGACCTCGCGCTCGACGGGGCCGACGAGGTGGCGACGGATGCGGACGGCGCGATCCACCTCGTGAAAGGGCGCGGTGCGGCGCTGACGCGCGAAAAAGTCGTCGCCGCAGCGGCGGACCGATTCGTCGTGCTCGTCGACCCCTCGAAGGAGGTGGAACGGCTCGGGGCGACGATGCCGGTACCGGTCGAGGTGCTCCCCTTCGCGCTCGCGCCGGTCGAACGTGCCCTCCGCGGGCTCGGCGGCGAGCCCGCGTTACGGATGGGACAGAAGAAGGACGGTCCCGTCGTCACCGATCAGGGGTTCTGGATTCTCGACACCACGTTCGACCCCATCGCCGATCCGGCCGCTCTCGGCGTGGCGATCCACGCGATCCCCGGCGTGCTCGACCACGGCCTGTTCGTTGCGATGGCGACGGACGTGCTCGTCGGCGAGCCAGGCGGTGAAGTTCGGCACCAGCGGTCGGCATCGAGGTAGCGACGCGACATGTCGCGTCTCCACGGACGGCACCCGGCCTGACGAGCTACCCGACAAAAAAGCCCCGGCCGCTGAGGCAGCCGGGGCTCGATACGTCGATCCGCAGCGTTTAGCGGAGGCGGAACTTCACCGGGAGCGAGAACCGCACCTTCACCGGCTTCCCGCGCTGGCGGCCCGGCTTGAACTTCGAGACGCGGACGGCGCGGAGGGCCTCCTCGCACGTCTGCCCGCCGGGGTCGCGGACGCAGACGGGGTCGACGACGTTGCCCTGCTCGTCGACGACGAACTGGACGAACACCGTCCCCTCGATGCCGGCGCGCCGCGCGAGCTCGGGGTACTGGATGCGCCCCTGCAGGCCTTCGAGGCCGCCGATCAGCTCCGGCGGGTTCTCCACGATCACGAAGATCTCGGGCTCGGGCTCGGGCTCGGGCTCGGGCTCATCCGGCGGCGGGGGCGGGGGCGGCGGGAGGTCGGTCGGCGCGTCGTTGAGGTCGAGGTCCATGTCGAGGTCGAGGTCGATCTGCTCATCGATATCCTCATCGGGCACCTCGACGGGGGCCGGCGGCTTCGGCGGCGGCGGCGGCTTCTCGATCTGCCGGGTCTGCTCGATCTCCTCGACCTGGACGATCTCCTGCTGCTCCTCGACGATCTGGAAGTCCTGGTTCGACGTGTAATCGACCGTGAAGAGGATGACGAGGATGATCAGGGAGGCGACCAACCCGAGCTGGACGAAGATCGTGTACCTCTTGCGGAGGTCGGCACTGTCTGATTTGCGGACGGGCATAGGGGCGTCTGGGTTCGTGGGCGGCTTCCGGCAATATAAACGTTTTGTGGAGGCCCGAAAGTATGGACTCCAACGGAGCCGGGGCAAACGCGGTTCGCCCGACCCGTGATACTGGATAGACACCGCGCCGCCGCCGAAGTTGCTCAGCCGGGATTGACGCCGACGAGCGCGCCTGCAGCATTGCAAGCGCGCTCGCCCCACCCACCATCGGCCCCACCCACCATCGGATGTGCCCTGCGGATCGCTACTGCAAGCGGAACTTGACGGGGAGGGAGAACCGGACCTTCACGGCCTTGCCGCGCTGGCGGCCCGGTTTGAACTTCGCATCCCGAATGACACGGAGGGCCTCGTCGCACGTGCCGCCGCCGGGGTCGCGGATGCACATCGGGTCGACGACGTTGCCGCGTTCGTCGACGATGAACTGGACGAAGACGGTGCCTTCCAACCCGGCGAGGCGGGCGACTTCGGGGTACTGGAGGCGGTCCTGCACGCCCTGAATGCCCCCGATCAACTCGGGCGGGTTCTCCACGATCACGAAGATCTCGATCTCGGGCTCCGGCTCCGGTGCGGGCGCGGGTGCGTCCGGCGGCGGGGGCGGCGGCACGGGCGCGCTCGTCACGGTCTCGCTGAGGTCGAGGTCCATGTCGAAGTCGAGGGCGATCTCCTCTACCATCGCCTCATTCGAGACCTCGATCGGGGCCGGGGCCTGGGGCGGCGGCGGCGGCTTCTCGAGCTGCTGCGTCTGTTCGATGTCCTCGACGTGGACGACTTCCTGCTGCTGCTCGACGATGACGAAGTCGTCACTCGTCTCGAACGGCACCGTGAACAGGATCACGGCGAGGCCGAGGGACGTAGCGAGCCCGATCTCGAAGAACAGCGGGTAGCGTCGGCGGAGGTCGGCGGAGGCACTCTTGATGACGACCATGGTAGGGGGAGTTTGGTGGGACTCGCCTCTAATCAAGCCAATACGGGGGGGCGCGACTGAGAGGCCCCGTCGCCCCTCGCGGTAATGACGAAGTAGGCAGGGGTTGTACGCCATCCCGCCATCTGCGTGTGGGGGAAATCCCCAAGCCGGCCCGAGTGGCAGCCGAGAAAAAAGCCCCGGCTGCTTTCCAGCAACCGGGGCTCGATACGTCGCTCCGCGGAGATCAGCGGAGTCGGAAGCGGACGGGGAGTCGGAAACGGACCTTCACGGGCTTCCCGCGCTGCCGCCCTGGCTTGAACTCGGCGTCGCGGACGGCGCGGATTGCCTCCTCGCACGTCTGCCCGCCGGGGTCGCGGACGCAGACGGGGTCGACGACGTTGCCCTGCTCGTCGACGACGAACTGGACGAGGACCGTCCCCTCGATGCCGGCGCGCCGCGCGAGTTCCGGGTACCGCGCCCGCCGCTGGAGCTGTCGCAGCCCTTCCAACTCGTCGGGGAGCAGGACGGGCGGGTCCTCGACGACCTCGAAAATCTCTGACACATCCGCCGCGGGCTCAGGCTCAGGCACGAGGTCCGGCGGGATGGGGAGGGGTGGGATCGCGAGCGGGGCCTCCGTCGTCGGGTCGAGCGGCGGAAGCTCGACCGTTATCTCGTCCACCACCGTTTCTACTTCGATGGGCGCGGGCGGACGTGGCGGCGGCGGGTCGGGACGGTGCTGCGTGATCTCGATCTCGGTCGGCAGGATCGGCTCGTTCGGGACGCGAATGACCTCGATGTCCTCGCTGAAGCGGAGGGGGACGGAGAACGCGGCGATCGCGAGAGCGAGCGAGAGGAGGAGGCCGAGTTGGACGTAGAGGGGATAGCGGCGGCGGAGGTCTCGCATGGGCGTCGGGGTCGAGTGAACGGGTCGGAGTCCACCAATCAGACCCCGGGAGCCCGCCATCGTTGCTCTTCCCGACGAGCCGCGCTCACGTGACGGGGACCCGCTGCTTCTGCTGGAGCCAGAGCGCGAGCCCGAGGCCCAACGCCAAACCGATCACGTCGGCGACGACATCGTACACATCGGCGCTGCGGCCGAGGAAGGGCATGAGGCCTTGATACAACTCGGTCCCCACGCTAAAAGCCACGCCGATGACGAAGATGCGCAACGCCCGGTCCGGCCACGTCCGGATCCACAGGAGAGCACCGATGAAAAAGACGCCGAAGTGCCCCGCTTTGTCGAAGGTGAAGAGGGTGTGGCTCGGGATGCTCTCGCCGGGGATCGAAAGGAGCGCGAGGATAAAGAGGATCCAGCCGATCGAGAGGGCTTTCATGCGGGGATGTCGGGCGGGGCGATGGAGAGGAGAGCGGCGGCGGCAGCACGATAACGTCAGAGCCCGTCGAAGCGTACGTGCGGCAGTTCGCGCAGCAGATCCGTTGCGAGCATGGTGCGGGCTTCCCGGGTCGCGGTGTAGCGGTCGGCTGCCCGGCCGCCGAGGTGGAGCGCACAGACCGCAGCGTCAGTCGGCGCCAAGCCCTGCGCGAGCAGGCCCGCCGTCATCCCCGCGAGCACGTCGCCCGTGCCGGCCGTGGCGAGGGCCGGGTTGCTCACGCCCGCGACGAACACCTCGCCGTCGGGTGTCGCGACGACGCTCGGCATTCCTTTGAGCACGAGCACGCAGTTCCACCGCGCCGCCCACCGCGCAGCGAGCGCGATCCGGTCCGTCGTGTCGAGGTCGGCGTCGCCGACGAGGCGGCCGAGCTCGCCCGTGTGCGGCGTCAGCACCCACCGACCATCGGCGTAGTTCGAGATCAGGTCGGTGTGGCCGGCGAGCGCGTTGAGCCCGTCGGCGTCGACGACGACGGGGCCTGTGAGCTTCGTGAGGAGGGTGCGGACGAGCCGCTGCGTCTCGGGATGCGTGCCGAGCCCGCAGCCGACGAGCACGGCGTCGGCACTGCCGGTGCGCTCGGTGAGGGCCGCGAGCGCGCCGTGAGAGATCGTGCCGTCGTCCGTTTCGGGGAGCGCGACCGTCATCACTTCCGTCAGCTTCGTCTCGACGATGGGGCGGGCGCTCGCGGCCGTGCAGCAGATGACGGCCCCGGCCCCGGCCCGCGCTGCTGCTTCCGACGCCATCACGGCCGCGCCGGGGAAGGCGTGCGACCCGACGACGGTGACGACGCGGCCGGCGGTGTACTTGTGCGCGTCGCGCGGGCGCTCGGGGAGGAGGGCGCGCACGGCGGCGTCCGTCGAGCGCCGCGCGCTGCCCGCGACGCCGAGCGCCTCGGCCATGAGGTGCGGCGGAATCCCGATGTCGACGACCTCGACCCGGCCGGCGTGCTCCGGTCCGTCGTTGTAGAGGAGGCCGGCTTTGCGCGCGGCCATCGTCACCGTGAGGTCGGCGCGGACGGCGTCGTGCTGCGCGGTGCCGGTCGTGCTGTCGAGGCCGGTCGGCACGTCGAGCGCGACGATGGGCGCGGACTGCCCATTCATCCACCGGGCGAGGGCATCGACCGGGGCACGCAGGGGCCCCGTCACCCCGATCCCGAGGAGCGCATCCACGATGAGGTCCGGCGGACGAGCGGCGGCGACCTGCCGGATGTCATCGAACGGATCGACGGTCACGCGATCGTCGTGCTCGGCGACACGTCGGAGCAGGCGGAGGTTGTGCGCGGTGTCCTCCGTCGCGTCGTCCTCCGTCGCGACGACGATGACGCGGACGTGGGCGCCGCGCCCGGCCAGCACGCGCGCCACCACGAGTCCGTCACCGCCGTTGTTGCCTTTCCCGGCGAGCACGAGCACGTCGCGCCCGGCGGCGGCCCCAAACACGGACTCGATGACATCCGCCGCGCCGCGCCCGGCGATCTCCATGAGTGTGAAGCCGGGCAGCCCGAACACGTCCATCGTGCGCTGGTCGGCGGTGCGCATGGCCTCGGTGGAGAGGACGGGCTCGAAGAGATCGCGCGGGGTGTCGGGCATGGCAGAATGGGCAGTCGGGGCGGTCGGGAAGGGAGGCCTACCCATTCGCGGGCTCGTCCGATCCCTCGAACCGGACGGTGTCGATCACCGATTCCCACCGCGGGCGGACGGCTTGCGGGGCGTCGAGGAAGCGTAGCGGCTCCGGCGGGATGAGGGGCGCGAGTCGGCCGCCGTCCCACCGTCCGTTCCCGTTGCGGTCCACGAAGAAGCGGAGGCGGACCTCGCCCTCGGGCAAGCCCTCCAACCGGTACGCTCCCGTCGCATCGGCGAGGGCGACGTACCGCGCCGTACCCGCCCGCGCCTCTACGACGACGCGCCCGCTGTCCGGCGCGACGACGACGCCCGCGAGTTCGCCGCGTTCGCTGAGCGGGAGCGGCGTGAACCGGCGCACGAACGTCGAATCCGGCTGCGGCACGGCGACGCGGAACGGCTCCGACGGCGGCGGGACGATGCGGTAGCGCACGCCGTCGTCCGTCGTGAGCGCGGCGGGGAGTGCCGCGCCGAGCGTGTCGGTGACGGCGACGCCGGCGAGGGTGGCGGAGTCCGGCGGGGCGTTGAAGCGGACGCCGACCGTGTCGAGCGGCGCGAGCGCCCGCTGCCCGTCTACTGACGCGGGCAGGAAGTTGAGGAAGCGGACGGCGAGCGTGTCGGCGTCGGGGCTCGGGGTGAAGACGAGAGGCTCGGGGCGGGCGGCATTCCCGGCAGAGTCGGCGACGGCGGCGGACTCGGTCAGCCGGAGCCGGTGCGGGGTCTCGGCGAGCGGCTCCGTCCGCAGCACGATCTGCTGAAGGTCGTCGTCGGCGTAGACCTGCTCGACGGCGGCGGCGCGGCCCGTCGTGGTGTCGACGAGCGCCCACGCCGCCGGACTCCGGTCGCGGAGCACGACGGGTTCGTCGAAGCGGACGGCGAAGCGGGCGCTGCTACGGGTGCGGACGCGGAGCGGCTCGGGCGGGATCGTATCGAGCCGGGTGCGGAACGCGCGCAGCGTCGGTACGGTGCGCGCGGAGTCGGGCGCGACGGCGCGGGCGACGGGCGTGTACGGCACGGCGAACGCCTCGCCCGGATCGGCCCGGCGGTTCCGGTTCGCATCCCTCACGGCGACGACGAAGAACGGCTCAGGACGGAGGTAATCGAGCGTGAATGTGCCCGCCTGCCCCGTCTGCGTCCGGTAGTCCGGAGCCGTCGTGCGTGGGTCGGGAAGCGCCGTCGAATCAAGCGCCGTCGAATCGGTCGCCGTCGTGTCGGGGAGGGCATAGGCGAACACGTCGAGGCCGGCGACGGGCGCGCCGGTCTGCGGGTCCGACACGCGCCCCGCGATCTGCCCGCGGTCGAGGACCGGCCCCGTGGCGAAAGCGAGCGTGATCGGCTGCGGGAGCGCGACGTTGCGGAGGTCGCGCAGGTTCGTGTCGAACGTGACGACGTAGGTCGTATTCGCCCGCAGCGAGTCGGGGAACGTTACCTCAATACGGCGACCTCGCACACGCACGTCGGGCGGCGTCTCCCACGCGGGTGCGATCCCGAACGCGCGGGCGACGGAGCCCTCGTCCACGTTCTCCGAAAACGTCAGCACGAGCCGGTCGGCGCGGACGTTGACGGCGGCGTCGGCAGGCTCGGCCGTTTCGAGCCGGGGCGGCGTGGTGTCCTCGGGGCCGCCGGACGGCGGGATCGGCGTGGCGCAGCCGGCGGCGAGCAGCAGGCAGAGGAGGAGGCAGAGGCGCATGGTTGGCATAAACGAGAGGAGCCGCGCCGAATGATCCGGCGCGGCTCCCCAAAATACCCGACGTGCAGTCTGTGTCAGGCGTAGATCCCGCGCAGTTTGAGCGCGCCCGCCACCTTCTCGATGGCGATGATGTACGCCGCGATCCGAAGCTTAACGTCGTGCTTCTGGCCGGCGTCGTAGACCTTGTCGAACGCCTCGCGCATCATCCGGTCGAGGCGGCGGTTGACGCGGTCCATGCTCCAGAAGTAGCCGTGGCGGTTCTGGACCCACTCGAAGTACGAGACTGTCACGCCGCCCGCGTTCGCGAGGATGTCCGGGATGACGAGGACGCCGTTCTCCTGCAGGATCTCGTCGGCCAACGTCGTCGTCGGGCCGTTCGCGCCTTCGGCGACGATCTTCGCTTTGATGTTGCCGGCATTGTCCTTCGTGATCTGGTTCTCTTTGGCGCAGGGCGCGAGGACGTCCACGTCGAGTTCGAGGAGCTCCTCGTTCGTGATCTCCTCGGCGCCCTCGAAGCCGGCGAGGGAGCGGCCATGCGACGCGGCGTAGTCCATCGCGGCGATGATGTCGATCCCGTTCTCGTTGTAATAGCCGCCCGAGACGTCGCTGACGGCGACGATCCGGCAGCCCTGCTCGTGGAGGAGCTGCGCCGCGATCGAGCCGACGTTCCCGAAGCCCTGCACGGCGACGGTGCACTGCGCGGGCCGGAGGCCGAGGCGCTCCATCGCCGCGAGCGTCGTCGTCATCACGCCGCGGCCCGTGGCCTCGCGGCGGCCGAGCGAGCCGCCGAGGAGGAGGGGCTTGCCCGTGACCACGGCCGTCTCCGTCCGGCGGACGTGCATGGAGTAGGTGTCGAGCAGCCACGCCATGATCTGCTCGTTCGTGTTCATGTCCGGCGCCGGAATGTCCTTGTCCGGACCGAAGACGTCCATCAAATTGGCCGTGTAGCGGCGCGTGAGCCGCTCGAGTTCGCCGGGGCTCATCTCTGCGGGGTTGCAGCGGATGCCGCCTTTCGCCCCGCCGAACGGGACGCCGACGACGGCGCACTTCCACGTCATCCACGCGGCGAGCGCTTTGACCTCGCCGAGGTTCACGTCGGGCGCGAAGCGGACGCCGCCCTTCGAGGGGCCGAGCACTTCGTTGTGGATCACGCGGTAGCCCTCGAACACCTCGATCGAGCCGTCGTCCATCGCGACGGGGACCGACGTGATGTGGATGCGCGTCGGGTTCGAGAGGTATTTGAACAGCCCGGGATCGAGGCTGATGATCTCGGCCGCCGAGGCGAACCGCTCCATCATCTCTTGGAAGGGGTTGTCGTGGGAGATGGGGCCGGGCTCTTGGTAGACGGCTCGGCGGTAGACGTCGCGTTTGAAGGGCATGGGTGGGGTGCTAGTCAGAGCAGCAGTGAGGGTGCCGTTGGCTTGAGCGTGCATAGCAAACCGGGGGTTCGCGGCGCTAATATAGCTAGGGCGCGGTTGTGGGAAGGAGACGGCGCGGGCTGCGCGTAATATTCGGAAGCGCTTCCGAAAAATTACACGATGTCGTACAGCGCGGGCGTCGGGGAAAGCAGGATGTCGGCGTGGAGGATCACGGGGTAGCGTGTCGCGGAGTGGGTCGAAGGCGAACCGCGAGGGGTCGATCTGGAACGGGCTAGCGGGCTTCGGAGTGTGCGGACCGAGTGGTCGCCCGACCAACAGAAACCGTGCCCACCCTCTACCCTGTGCCCGAACTCACGCGCCGCCGCCTCAAGGACCTCGCCT
Source organism: Rhodothermales bacterium (assembly GCA_039944855.1). NCBI lineage: Bacteria > Pseudomonadati > Rhodothermota > Rhodothermia > Rhodothermales > Rhodothermales bacterium. Next base: position 24,295 of record JBDUXZ010000039.1, read on the forward strand.
CGCTCCACCGCAAAAAGCACCGCGACCGCGCGGGAGAATTCCTCGTCGAGGGCCTTCGCTCGGTCGAGTCGGCCCTCGCGGCGGGGGCGTCGCTCGTGGAGATCCTCGTGACCGAGGAGGCGAGCCGTGACGAGCGCGTGCGCGCCCTCCTTGACAACGCGAGCGTGTCGGTCCACGCCGTCGCCGCGCGTGACCTCGACCGCATCGCCGACACCGCGACGACGCAGGGGATCGTCGCCGTCGCCCGCACCGCGCTCGCCGACGCCGACACGCTCACGGGTGCCATCGTCGCGCTCGACGGGGTGCAGGACCCCGGCAACGTCGGCGCGATCCTCCGTACGGCCGCGTGGTTCGGCGCCGACGCCGTGCTCGCCGGCCCCGGTACCGCCGACCCCTTCGGCCCCAAAGCCGTTCGCGCCGCGATGGGCGGATTGTGGGACCTGCGGATCGCCGCGACCGACGACCTCGCCGGTGCCCTCGACCGGCTCCGCGCCTCGGGCCACCCTCTCTTCGGCGCTGACCTCGACGGGGAGCCGGCCTCCGCGTGGTCGCCGCCGCACGCGGCCGTGCTCGTGCTCGGCAGCGAGGCGCACGGGCTCTCCGGCGACGTGCGCGCCCGGCTCGACGGTCGCGTCCGCATCGGGGCGCCGCACGCGGATGCGGACCGGCCGGGCGTCGAGTCCCTCAACGTGTCCGTGGCGGCGGGCGTCCTCCTGCACCGCTGGCTCGGGGGGTGACGGCGGTGGGCTAACCGCGCGGCGCGGCGTGTTCGTCCCTCGCCGTCCGTGCTGCCGTGGGGCCGTTCTATCTTCCGTCCCGCTACGCGGGGGATAGGCATCCTCCCCGAGGCTTCGTAGTTTCCACTGCTATTCCCTCCTCACCGTGGTGCCGCATGGAGATACCGTCCATCCAAGGGTTCGGGGCTGAGCAATCGCTCATGCCGCTCGAAAAACCGCATGCGCTCTCGGAGCGGAAGCGCACGCTCCGCATCGGCGTGCCGAAGGAGGTCTCAGGCGAGGAGCGCCGCGTCGCGCTCGCGCCGTACGGAGCGGGCATCCTCGCCGCCGCCGGGCACGAGGTCGCCGTCGAGCGCGGGGCGGGGGAGGAGGCTCACTTCACCGACGCCGAGTACGCCGACGCCGGGGCCGAACTCGTCGACACGGCCAAAGAGCTCTACGGCAGGTCGGAGCTCGTCGTCAAAGTGTTCCCGCCGTGTGAGGAGGAGCTGGAGTGGATGCAGGAGAAGCAGGTGCTCATCTCCGCCCTCCACCTCGGCAACATGACGCCGACGTTCCTCCGCCGGCTGATGGACCTCCGCGTGACCGGCATCGGCTTTGAGTTCATCGCCGAGCCCGACGGGACGCTGCCGATCGTCCGCATGATGCACGAGATCTCGGGCTCGATGGCGATCCAGGTGGCGGCCCGACTCCTCGAGAGCAGCAACGGCGGGCGCGGCGTGATGCTCGGCGGGATCTCCGGCGTGCCCCCGGCGACGGTCGTAATCCTCGGCGCCGGCGTGATCGGCGAGTGGGCGGCGCGGACGGCGCTCGGCTACGGCGCCCACGTGATCGTGCTCGACTCGGACCTCGGCGCGCTCCGCTCGCTCGAACACTACCTCGACCGCCGCATCACGACGGCGATGGCGAACTCGCAGTACGTCCGGCAGGCCGTGCAGCGCGCGGACGTCGTCGTCGGGGCGATGATGTCGGGGGGGCAGCGCTCGCCCGTCCTCGTCACGCGCGAGATGGTGGGGTCGATGCGGCCCGGCTCCGTCATCATCGACCTCGTGACCGACCAGGGCGGCTGCATCGAGACGAGCCACCCGACGAGCCACTCGGACCCGACGTTCGTCGCCGAGGAGGTGATCCACTACTGCGTCCCGAATATGCCGAGCAACGCGGCGCGGACGGCGACCTACGCCCTCACGAACGTGCTCACGCCGTACCTCCTCGACGTCGGCGAGTCGGCCTCGATCAACGACGCGCTGTGGCAGAACACGAGCCTCCGCAGCGGGACGTACGTCTACCGACGGCACCTCACGAAGAAGAGCCTCGCGCTCCTCTTCGGGATGCCCCACCGCGACATCGACCTGCTCATCGCGTCGAACATTTGAGTCGGGGAACGTGGAGCTCGAGGCCAGGATCACCCCGTTGACTCACGCCGCCACGGGGTCGACTTCGACTTCACCGCGCGCGGGGTAGTCGTTCTCGAGAATGAAGTCGACGGACTTGAGGAACGAGGGGAGGTGGGGGCGGCCGAACGGCATTGAGTTGACGGCGGCGTAGTAGAGCTCGCCGTCGGGGCGGACGAGGAAGAGGCCGGGCTCGGAGAAGAGGTCGGGCTCCGCGTCTTTGATGGCGGTGCTGAGCCAGAGGCCCCACGCCCGCGCCGTCGCCGCGTCGAGGTCGTAGCCGAGCGGGAAGTCGCCGAGGTCCCAGTCCATGCGCGCTTTCCGGGCCCGGACTTCGCTGTCCATGCTTACGGCGACGACGTCGACGCCGCGCTCGGCGTAGTCGGCCTGCAGGTCGGTGAGGGTCTGGAGGTAGTCTTTGCAGACGGGGCAGTGGAGGCCACGGTAGAACACGAGGAGGGTGAACTGCTCGGGCTCCTGGTCGGCGAGCGACCACGAGCCGCCGCCGACGAGGTCGACCGTGAGCGACGGGGCGGGGCGGCGGGGGAGGGGCGTGGACATCGAATCCTCGGAGAGATGGGCGAGTTTAGAGGGGGCACGGCCGCATCGGCCGCCCGTCTCACACCGACTCATCATGCGCGTTGTTTCGCTCCTGCCCGCCGCCACCGAGTGGCTCTACACCTTCGGCGCGGGCGATCTCCTCGTCGGCCGCTCGCACGCCTGCGACTACCCGGCCGCGGCGCGGGACTTGCCCGCCGTCACCCGGTCGACGTTCCGCGGCGACGGCGATTCGGCGGCGATCGACGCGGCCGTGCGCGACACGGTGCAGCGCGGGCTGAGTCTCTACGACGTAGACCTCGACGCGCTCCGCACGCTCGCGCCCGACCTCGTCGTGACGCAGGCGCAGTGCGACGTGTGCGCCGTCTCGCTCGACACGCTCGAAGCCGCGCTTGCCGATTGGACCGGCGCTCGGCCGCAGGTTTTTTCGCTAGAGCCGATGACGTTCAAGCAGGTGCTCGACGCCGCGCTCCGGCTCGGCCGCACCGTCGGCCGGCTACCCGACGCGATGCGTGTCGTCGCCGACGGTGAGCGCCGACTCCGCGACCTGCACGAGCGCATCGGCCGCCGCCGCGACGGTACGCTCGCCGACCGCCCGACGCCGACGGTGGCCTGCATCGAGTGGATCGAGCCGCTGATGACGGCGGGGCACTGGGCGCCGGACCTCGTCGATCTCGCCGGGGGCCGCACCGTCTGTGCCGAGGCCGGGGCGCCGTCGCAGTACGTCGCGTGGGACGCCATCGTCGCGGCCGATCCCGACGTGCTCGCCGTCGTCGCGTGCGGGCTCGGAGTCGAGCAGGCGCTCCGCGATCTGCATTTTTTGAGCGACCGGCCGGAGTGGACCGCGCTGCGGGCCGTTCGCGACGGCCGCGTATTCGTCTTCGACGGCGACGCCTATTTCAACCGGCCCGGCCCGCGTCTCGTCCGCTCCGTCGAACTCCTCGCCGCCGCCTTCCACGGCGATGCGGGCGCGGAGCCGGAGTCGTGGGAGATGCGTTCGCTCGCTGCTACTTCTCTTCCCTCTCTCTATTCCCGATGACCGACACCGCCCTCCTCGACCCGCAGACGGTCCGCGCCGCTGCGTCCCTCGCCCGCGCCGAGATCGACCTCAACGCGCTCCGCTACAACCTCCGTTACCTCCGCCGTCTCGCCGGCGATGCCGAGGTGATGGGCATCGTGAAGGCCAACGCGTATGGGCACGGCGTCGAGCACGTCGTGCCGGTGCTGCGGGCGGAGGGCGTCGGCGTCTTCGCCGTGGCGAACGTGCCCGAGGCGGTCCGCCTCCGCGAGATCGGGGTGACGGAGCGCGTGCTCGTCTTCGGCGCACCGCTGCCGGAGGCGCTGCCCGCGTACGCCGCGCACGACCTCGAGGTGACCGTGTCGTCGCGCGCCGTGGCCGAGGCCGCGGTCGCGCTCGGGCAGTCGCTCCGCGTCCACGTCAAAGTCGACACCGGGATGGGGCGGATCGGGCTGCAGCCGGACGAGGTCGCCGGAGTGATGGCGATGCTGCGGGCTGCGCCGCACGTCGAGATCGTCGGGTTGTGGACGCACTTCGCCACGGCCGACGAGCCGGACACCTCGTTCGCTGAAACGCAGATCGATGCGTTCGAGCACGTCGCCGCCGAGGTCGGGGAGCCGCTGCCACCGTTGCACCTCGCCAACAGTGGGGCGCTCGTCGGGTTGCCCGATGCCGTGCGGGGCCGTGCCTTCGTGCGTGTCGGCGGGCTGCTCTACGGAATTCCCTCGTCGGACGTCCTCGCCGAGCGGACGGAGACGAAACCGGTAATGCGACTCGTCACGCGCGTCGTCCACGTCAAAACCGTGCAGCCGGGCGAGACCGTGTCGTACGGCCGGACGTGGGCGGCCGAGGCGCCGACGCGCATCGCCACGCTCGCGGTGGGCTACGGCGACGGGCTCCCGCGTGCGCTCTCGAACCGGGGCGCCGTCGGCATCGGCGGGCGGCGCTATCCGATTGCTGGCCGCGTCTGCATGGACTTCACGATGCTCGATCTCGGCGCACCCGACGGTCCCGGCGCATCCGTGTCAGTGGGGAATGAGGCCGTCGTGTTCGGCCCGGGCGGCCCGTCCGCGTTCGAGGCGGCGGAGGCGGCGGGGACGATCTCGTACGATCTCCCGTGCGGCCTCACCGCCCGCGTCCCCCGCGTGGTGAGCGAGTAGCTACCGCGCCAGTGTCAGCCGCCGCGTCTGCACCGCGTCGCCAGCGGTGAGGCGGATGAGATAGAGCCCGGTCGGCAGCGACCCTGTCTCCCACGTCACCGTGTGTTCACCCTCCGAACCCACACCGTCTGCCAGCACCGCGACCCGCCGCCCGAGCACGTCGAACACTTCGATGCGGATCGGACCGGCATCGGCTATCTCGAACGAAATGCTTGCCTCGCTACTCACCGGGTTCGGGTGTGGCGCATGCAACTGCGCCGACTGCAAGGCAGATGATGGCTCGTTGGCAACGATGGTGGGAGCGAGTACCCACAGTTTTGAAGCGGAATCATCGGCGCTGTTGTAATCGAAGAAGAGGCGGTCGTCGTAGACAATGTATGAGGGTGACTCTGGATGACCATTGGGCTGGAGGTCAGCGGCGCGGGCTGCTGCCCCAGTAGCCGCGTCGTAGAACCAAGGCTGCCTTGCACTCTGACCGTCTGTGGCAGTGAAGAAGAGGCGGCCATCGTAGACCGTAAGTCCAGAGGGACGTGAGCCGTTTTGACCTGGGAAAACTTCGGCGGCGAGGGTGATAGTGTTTGAGGAAGCATCATAGGCCCAGAGTTCTTGGTTCGTTGGAGTACCAGGGCCAGCCTGTTGCAGATCCGTAGCTTGGAAGAAGAGACGATCGTCATAGACGACGAGGTAAAGAGGGTAAGAACTATCGCTACCAGAGAGGACTTCGCTGGCAATAGAGGCCATAGCGGTGGCAGCATCGTAGACCCAAAGCTCCACTCCGTTTTGATCGTCCTGGGCAGTAAAAAAGAGGCGGTCGTCGTATATGGTTAGATTTCTTGGGATAGAGCCGTAGGTAGATGAACTCAGGTCGGCAACAAGTGTGGCCTCACTCGTGGCCGCGTCGTAGACCCAAAGTTCAGCTCCACTCTGACCGTCGTTGGCATTGAAGAAGAGACGACCGTCGTAGACCGTAAATCCAGAGGGACCTGAAACGTTATGAGCCGGGTTAATATCGACGGCGAGGTTTGCTTCCCCAGTAGCCGCGTCGTAGACCCAAAGCTCCTCTCCACTCTGGAAGTCGTTGGCATTGAAGAAGAGACGGCTGTCGTACACAGCAAAATCGATAGGAGGAGAGCCATTAAAGCCAAGGGTGATGTCAGCGGCGAGCGTGGCTTCGTACTGAGCGGAGGCAGGGAGCGCGGCGAAGACGATTGAGAGAGCGAGCAGAAGCAGGCGCATGGGAGGAGCGTGTTTAGCGAGGGATGGGATCAAGCTAACCGTCTTGCCACATCTCTCCAAGACGTAGACGGGGAGGGTATGAGGGATTGGACTCAAAGCCTATGGGAACACAGGAGTGCTTTCGGAATCGCCTCGCGCTGTCGCCTGCATTTCCGCCGAACGAGAAGTGCGCTGCTGCGTATCATCTCCATTACGCACCTCCTTCACCCACCCTTCGCATCAATTATGGCAACCCTCACGCCCTCTGAGATGACCATCCTCGTCGTGGACGATGAGGAAGACGTCGTCGAGATCATCAGCCACTTCCTCCGCCAGGAAGGGTTCAACGTGCTCACCGCCTACGACGGCGAAGAGGCCCTCACCCAGGCCGCGCAGGACATCGACCTCGTCGTGCTGGACGTGATGCTGCCGGGGCTCGACGGCTTCGAGGTCGCCCGCCGGCTGCGCGGGCGCGTCGAGACCGAGAAGATCCCGATCCTCTTCCTGACGGCGAAGGTCGAGGAGGAGGACCAGATCGAGGGCCTGATGGCCGGCGGCGACGCCTACCTCACGAAGCCAGTCAGCCCGCAGATCGTGCTGGCGAATGCGCGCGCCATCCTGCGCCGGACGGGCACCGAGGAGAGCCATATCCTCACCGTCAACAACCTGACCATCTACGAGGACGAGTACCGCGCCACGCTCCACGGCGAAGACCTCGGGCTCACACTTACCGAGTTTGAGCTCCTCCGCTACCTCGTCCGCCACCCGCGCAAGGCGTTCACCCGGCAGCAGTTGCTCGAGACGATCTGGAAGGACGCGATGATGGTGACCGAGCGGACCGTCGACGCCCACATCAAGAACCTCCGCGAAAAGCTGGGCGATTTCGCCAAGCACATCCAGACCGTGCGCGGCGTCGGCTACCGGTTCGTCGAAGAGGAACCGGCCGAAGAGGAGGTGTGAGCCCGAGGGCGGCGAGCAGGGGGCAGTGCCTGTTCCACTGCTCGCCGCCCCCTGCTCGCTGAGCCATGAGCCGCTTCAAGGACCTCCAGAGCCTGCTGCTCCCCCGTCGCGCCTCCACGCAGACGTGGATGATGCTGACGTTCGCGCTCTTCGTCGGCACGGCCGTCGTGCTCGTGGGGCTCTACGCGTTCGTCGTGCTGCGCGGGCAGATCAACGACGCGGCGCGAGAGACGCTGCGCGGGCAGGCCCGCTACGTCGCGGCGCAGATCGAGACGGCCTCGGACTACGAAACCCTCTTCGAGACGATCCGCCGGACGAGCACCGTCACGCCGTACCGGATCGGCGTCGCCACGCGGGACTCGCTCGTGTGGGAGCTCGAGGGGAGCCGGATCATCACCGAGCGCGATTTCCTCCAGCAGCCGGAGGTGGAGCAGGCCCTCGCGACGGGCTTCGGGTACGAGGAGCGGACCGGCCCGAACGGCCGCCGGATGCTCTTCGCCGCGCTCTACCGCCCGGTCTCGGGCTACATCGTCCGCCTCGGCCAGCCGACGCCGCCCCTCCTCACCGTCGTCGAGCGGATGCAGGCGACGCTCGTGATCGGGATGGCGCTCGCGCTCGCGCTCGCGCTCATCGGCGCGTGGCTCGCCGCGCTGCAGGTGACGCGCCCGCTCCGGGCGATCTCGAAGAACGCCCGCCGCATCAACGAGGGCGACCTCGACCGCGAGATCGTCGTGCGCACGCGGGCGGCCGAGGTGCAGGACCTCGCCAAGAGCCTCAACCTCATGGCCGAGCGCTTCCGCGAGGACATCTACGAGTTGCAGCGCGTGGCGCGCATCCAGAACGAGTTCATCGGCAACGTCTCGCACGAGGTCAAGAACCCGATCTTCGCCGTCGGCGGCTACATCGAGGCCCTCGCCGCGCCGGACCTCCTGCCGGACCAGCGGCAGAAGTATGTGGCGAAGGGGCTCACGAACCTCCAGCGGCTCAATAACCTCTTCAGCGAGCTCATCGAGATCGCCAAGTTGGAGTACCGCGAGGACCTCCTCCGCCCCGAGGCGTTCGACATCCAGGAGCTGATTGCGGAGGTGGCCGAGATGCTGGAGCCGAAGGCCGTGGCGAAGGGGCTCGCGCTGACCTACGACAACCGCTCGGCCGAGGTGTGGGCCGACCGGAGCCGGCTGCGGCAGGTGCTCACGAACCTCATCGACAACGCGATCTCGTACACGGAGGAAGGCAACGTCCGCTGCCGGATGCGCCGCCACCGCGACAAGATCCGCGTCGAGGTGGTGGACACCGGGCGCGGCATTCCCGAGGACTCACTCGACCGCATCTTCGAACGGTTCTACCGCGTCGACGCCGCGCGCAGCCGGAAGCAGGGCGGCACCGGGCTCGGGCTCTCGATCGTCAAGCAGATCCTGCAGGCCCACGGCGAGCCGATCCATGTCGAGAGCACGGCCGGGCGCGGCACGCGGTTCTGGTTCGAGCTGCCTCTCGCCGGGTCCTCCGAGGAGCGGGCCGCGGCGAACAACGCGTTCGGCGAGGACGTGGAAGCGATGCTGTAGCCGGCCGTTGCCGCTAGCCCTATAGCCGAGCCCCCGAGGCTGGCGGCTCCCTTCTCCCTTCTCTTCGCCGACGGGCCCTCTCGCGCCGAACATCCGAGAGGCGTCCGTACTCCTACCATGTCTGATCCCGTCCTCGACCCCGCCACGTTCCGGTTCTCCGACGCCGACCGGCTCGCCGACATCGACCCAGTGGACACCGGCCCGTTCGCGTCCGAAGACGAGGCCCGGGAGGTGATGGAGGACGAGGCCAAGCGGCTTGCCCGGCGCCAGCTCATTCTCGAAGCGCACGGGACGCACGGCCTCCTCGTCCTCTTTCAGGGGATGGATGCCTCAGGCAAGGACGAGGCGATCCACCACGTGATGTCCGTCGTGGACCCGACGGCGTGCTCGGCGCGGGCGTTCTCGCAGATGAATGAAGAGGAGGCGCGGCACGACTACCTCTGGCGCGCGATGCGGGCCGTCCCGGCGCGCGGGAAGATGGCCGTCTTCAACCGCTCGTATTACGAACAGGTCGTCGCCGAGCGCGTGAGCCCGGACCTGATGGACGGGCAGCACCTCCCGGACGCGATCCGCGAGGCCGCGCGCGACGGCTCGCTCTGGCCGCAGCGCTACCGGCAGATCCGCGACGTCGAGCGCTACCTCGTCGAGAACGGGATCCACCTCGTCAAGCTCTTCCTCCACGTCTCGAACGAGGAGCAGCGCCGACGCCTGATCGAGCGGACGGAACGGCCCGAGAAGCGGTGGGACTTCTCCCGCGCCGACGTCGAGAAGCGCGACGACTGGGACGCATTCCAGGACGCCTACGGCAACGCCCTCCGCGCGACGAGCACCGACGCCGCGCCGTGGTACGTCCTCCCCGCCGACCACAAGTGGTTCGCCCGCGCCGCCGCCGCGACGATCATCTCCGACACCCTCCACCGCCTCCACGCCGACTTCCCCGAGCCCGACGACGAACTCGCCGAGACGCTCGCGTGGGCCCGCGACGAACTCGAAGCGCAGGGCGACGACGCCTAGACCCGTCACGCCCGCTCGGCGTCACTCGCTGCGGAGCACATCGGCGGGGTTTGTGAGGGCGAGGTCGCGGGACTGCGCGGCGAGCGAGACGGCGACGGTGAGGAGCACGAGCGCGTACGCCAGCACGAACGGCAGCGGCGTGATCGGCATCAGGTTCGCCACGTCGAAGCTCAGGGCGAACAGCAGCGCGCCGTAGACCACGACCGTAGCGAGGCTCGCCGCGACGGTGAGGATGACGAGGAACGGCCGGTTGACGAGGAGCACGATGTGGGCGACCGACGCGCCGAGCACCTTCCGCACGCCGACTTCCTTCCGCCGCCGCGACGCGTTCTGCGCGGCGAGCCCGAACAGGCCCATGCACGCGATGAGCAGGGCGAGCCCGGCGAGCGTCCCCACACTGCGCGTGAGGTTCGCCCACGACGCGTAGTGCGTATCGAACACCTCGCGCTGCGTGAAGCCCTCAAAGGGGAGGTCGGAGGCGAGAGCGTCCCACCGCGATTCCAGATGGGCGAGCACGGCTGCCCGTTGCTCTGGCGCCGTCCGCACGACGAGGAAGCGGTACGGCGCCTCGGCCTGCCGGATCAGCATAGGTTGCGGGAGCGCGAACGGGACTTGCAGCACGTCCTCTGCGACGCCGACGATCGTGACGTCCCGCTCGTCGATGCGGAGCGTCTGGCCGATGGCGTCGGCCCAGCCGTGCTCGTCGGCGAAGCGCTGGTTGACGATGGCTTCGTCGGCTTCGCGTCCGAGACGTGGGTCGAAGGTGCGGCCGTGGTGGAGCGCGAGCCCCATCGTTTCGAGGTAGCCCGCCCCCACGGCGTACCCGAACGCCCACCCCTCTTCGCCGTCGACGGCGTACGTCGTCCGATTGCGGCCGAGCCCGACGTGGTCCCGCGCGCCGACGGCGCCGAGCACGGCCGCGTGCCCGAGCGCGGCGTCGCGGAGCGGCCCGAACTGCGCCGGGTCCGAGAGCGACACGACGACCGCCGCGTCGGGGTCGTAGCCCCAGTCCTGCCCCAGCATGAACCGGCCGTTCATCACGAGCAGGACGGTCGCGAGCACGGCGAGGCACGCGATCGCGAACTGCGCCGTCATCAGCCCCCGCGTGAGCCACCGCTTCTCCGCGAGCTGCCGCCGCCCCCGGAGCACGTCGGCCGGGCTGAACGACGCGACGTAAAACGCCGGATACGCCCCCGAGACGACGGCGACGAACGCGAGCAGCCCCGCGAGAAATACCCACAGCCCCCAATCTTCGACGAGCGAGAGCGAGACGTCCAGCACGAACGTCTGGTTGAAGAGGGGCACGAGGAAGAGCCGCGCGATCCCGATGCCGACGGCGAGCGCGAGCGCGCACAGCAGCAGGTTCTCCGTCATGAACTGCGCGATGAGCGAGCGCTTGGTCCCGCCCATCACCTTCCGCACGCCGATCTCGTTGAGCCGCCGCGCCGCGCTGCCGAGCGCGATGTTGACGTAGTTGAAGCACGAGAGCGCCAGCATGAACGCCGCGAGCCCGACCATGATGAGCGACAGGGCCGGGTGCGGGGCCTCGGCCGGGCGGTTCTGCACGAGGTGCCCGTCCGGCGCGGGGTCGGTGAGGCGTTCCCACGCGAACCGCTCCGCCGCGTCGGTGCCCGTGGCCGCGTTCGTCGGCGCGACAAAGCGGGCCGCAGAGGCGGCGACGGCAGCGAGGTCGCCGGGGTCGCGGAGGAGGAGGAACGTGTGGCCCGTGTCCGCCCAGCTCGCGGCGTCGGCGGAGGGGTGGGCGGCGAGTGGGAGGAGGACCTCGAAGCGGAGGCTCGCGTTGTTCGGGAACGGTGCGGCGACGCCGCCGACGGTGACGGTCCGCATCGCGTCGCCGACGGTGAGGGTGAGGCGCTGGCCGAGGGGTTCGGCGTCGCCGAAGTATTTCCGGGCGGTCTCGTCGCTGAGGATCGCCGCGTCGGGGTCGGCGAGGGCGGCGGGGGAGCCGGCGCGGAGCGGGAACGAGAAGACCTCGAAGAAGGCGGGGTCCGCGAAGGCGATGCGCTCGCCGAAGGCGTGCTCCGCCGTCCGCACGTCGCCGCCCTCCCACACCACGCGCGCCGCCCGCTCGACGTGGGGAAGCTCGGCTGCGAGCGCTGGGCCGAGCGCGAGGGGCGTCGTTCCCCACGTCGTCGCCTGCTCGCCCCGGCCCTCGACGGTCTCCGCGATCACGATCCGGTCGCCGTGTGCGTGGGACGTGTCGAGCGAGTAGTAGACCTGGAGGAAGAGGTAGACGACGATGCAGCTCGCGAGCGCGATCGAGAGCCCGACGACGTTGATGACCGAGGGGACACGGTCGCGGCGGAGGTTGCGGACGGCGGTCTTCAGGTAGCTCTTAAACATGGGAGCGCGCGGCAGGGGAGAGGCATCGGACGATGCTGGCGCTACGCCCCCTCCACTCGCAGAGTTACGAGCCCCCCTCAAAACGAACGTAGGGGCGCAGCGTGCGCTGCACCCCTACGGGCACTGAGAGTCGGTAGCGTGTTACGCCTCGGCCGCGTCCGCCTGGAACGCGTCGCGGAGGCCGAAGTGCGTGCCGCGGATGTCCGTCTTCGCGACGCCGAGCAGGCCCATCTCCAGCAGCTTCTTCGCGGCGTGCGCGGCGCAGGGCTGGAGCGGCTCGCCCGACTTGTAGAACTGGTGGACCTTCCCGTTCGGGGACTGGAGCAGGACGTAGCCCTCCTGCATCTTGCGGAGCGCGAAGTTCGCCCACTGCGACTTCGAAACGGTCGGGTTCGCGTGGGACGGGGCGCCGGTGGACTCGGCGGGGGTGCTGTTGAGATCGAACGTGCTCATGGGGGCGGACCAAGACGGCCGGTAAGGGGGGCGGGGACCGGGACGGAAGCGGCGCTCAAAGCCCGCGAAGGGCCGGGATGTTTCCGCCGATGACGACGAAATTTTTCGACGGTTCCAACCCCGCGCTGTGACGTGTGAATTGCCAGGTCATCCTCGGCCGGGCGTTCCCGCCGCGCGAACCCGGGCGGTATCTTCGAGGTCCCATCGGAACCGCTTCCGAGTTCCGGTGGCGTCCGCTCCGTGTATATTCTTTTCCCGTCCGTCCCAGCCTTCGAATCCGACGCATGAGCACGAAGACGCAGAAGAAAAGCCGCAAGTCCGCCTCCGCCCGCGATAAGAACGGCAAGCCCGCCGCAAACGGCGCCGCCGCCCTCGCCGCCTACGAGGGCGATCTCGACGTGACGCCCGTCAGTCCCGCCGACTTCGAGCCGGACGAGCTGAAGCAGGCGCTCCGCACGATGATGCTCTCGCGCCGGCTCGACGAGAAGATGCTGACGCTCCTCAAGCAAGGCAAGGGCTTCTTCCACATCGGCGCGAGCGGGCACGAGGCGGCGCAGGTCGGCCTCGGGATGCACCTCAAGGGTGGGCACGACTGGTTCTGCATGTACTACCGTGACCTCGCGATGACGCTGACTCTCGGGATGACGGCGCGGGACACGATGCTCGCCCACATGGCGAAGGCGGACGACGTGAACTCCGGCGGGCGCCAGATGTCGGAGCACTTCGGTAACCGCGAGCTCAACATCATGACGACGAGCTCGTCGGTCGGCGCGCAGTACATGCCCGGCGTCGGGTTTGCCCTCGCCACGCAGCGCCGCGGCGACGACGCGATCACGTACATCTCGTCCGGCGACGGGGCGACGAGCCAGGGCGCGTTCCACGAGGCGCTGAACTGGAGCGCCCGCGCCGGCGCCCCCGCGCTCTTCCACATTCAGGACAACAAGTACGCGATCTCCGTCCCGATCGCCGAGCAGACGGCGGGCGCGAACATCCACAACATCACGGCCGGCTACCACGGCCTCACCCGCGCCTCGTACGACGGCACCGACTTCTTCACCGCGTGGGCGGTCGGCAAGGCCGCGGCCGAGCACCTCCGCGCGGGCAAAGGGCCGGTGGCCCTCGTCGCCGACGTGGTCCGCCTCCTCCCGCACTCGTCGTCGGACAGCCACGACAAGTACCGCGTGGCCGAGGACCTCGAAAAGGACCGCACGCGCGACCCGATCACGAAGCTCGCCGCCCGCCTCGTCGAAGCCGGCGTGATGACGCAGGACGAGGTCGACGCGCTCCAGAAGGACGTGCAGAAGGAGGTCGACGAGGCCGCCGTGTGGGCCGCGCAGCAGGCCGACCCCGAGCCCGAGACCGCCCTACTCCACATCTACGACGAGAACCCGCCGGAGCTGGACTACGAAGCCTCCGAGCCGAGCGGCGAACTCATCGTGATGGTCGACGCGATCAACCACGCGCTCGACGAGGAGATGGACCGCGACGAGCGCGTGCTCGTCTACGGCGAGGACGTCGGCGGCGGGAAGGGCGGCGTGTTCACCGCCACGCGCGGTCTTACGGCGAAGCACGGCGCCGATCGCTGCTTCAATTCGCCCCTCGCCGAGCACTCCATCGTCGGGAGCGCCGTGGGGCTCGCGGCGGCGGGGTACAAGCCCGTCGTCGAGATCCAGTTCGCGGACTACATCTGGCCCGCGATGCAGGCCATCCGCAACCAGCTCGCCCCGTTCCGCTACCGCTCGAACAACGCGTGGGAGGCGCCCGTCGTGATGCGCGTCCCGTGCGGCGGCTACATCCACGGCGGCCTCTGCCACAGCCAGAACGTCGAGTCGATCTTCGCCCACTTCCCCGGGCTCAAAGTCGCGATGCCGAGCAACGCGGCGGACGCGAAGGGCTTGCTCAAAACGGCGATCCGGCTCAACGATCCGGTGATCTTCCTCGAACACAAGTCGCTCTACCGGCAGGGCCCGGCCCGCTCGCCCGAGCCCGACGCCGACTATCTCGTCCCCTTCGGCAAGGCGAAGACGGTACGCGAGGGCTCGGACCTCACGATCGTGACGTACGGCGCGATGGTGTACAAGGCGATCAACGCGGCGAAGGCGCTCGAGAAGGAAGGCCACAGCGTCGAGGTCATCGACATTCGGACGATGTACCCGCTCGACACCGAGACCATCCTCGCGTCGGTCGAGAAGACGAGCCGCGCGCTCGTGCTCTACGAGGACCACGAGTTCCTCGGCTTCGGCGCTGAGATCGCCGCGCAGATCGTCGACAAGGCGTTCGAGCACCTCGACGCCCCCGTGAAGCGCGTGGCCGGGGCGTTCACGTTCATCCCCTTCGCCGACCCGCTGGAGCGCGCCGTCCTCCCGCAGGACGACGACGTGCTCACAGGAGCCCGCGAGGTGCTGGCGTATTAGCGCCCGCCGAACAGCAGTGCGCGGAGGCGGCGGGATCTTCTCGCCGCCTTTGCTTTTTACACCCGATCCCGCATATTCCTCGCCTCTGCCTCGCTATGCTCAAATCGCTCTTCGCGCTCGCCGTTGCCGTCCTGCTTGCCGTCCCGGCGCAGGCCCAACTCTCGTTCGCCACGACCACGCACGACTTCGGCGGGATCACCGAAGGCGCCACCGCGACGCACACGTTCATCTTCACGAACGACGGGGCCAGGCCGCTCAAGCTCCGCTCCGTCCGCCCGTCGTGCGGCTGCACCGCGCCGACGTTTACGACGGAGGCCGTCGCGCCGGGCGAGACCGGCGAGATCGTCATCGCATACGATTCGCAGGGGCGGCCCGGCCCGTTCCGCAAATCGATTCAGGTGACGGCCCAAACCGGCGACACGACGGTCGATGAGACGCTCTACATCGTGGGCGACGTGGCGCGGGAGACGATCTCCGCCGCGACAGGCGCGCCGCAGGGGAACGTCGTCTTCGACACGGACTCGTTCGACCTCGGGACCGTGACATTGGATCAGCAGGTGACACACGTCTTTAAGATGCAGCACGCCGGCACGAAGCCGATTCGCATCACCGAAGCCAAGAGCTACCCCGACGGGCTCCGCATTGTGTATCCGACCACGCCCGTCTTCGCCGACGACCTCGTGAGCATCCGCGTCACCGTCCCGCCCGGCACGTCCGGCGACCTCGACTACGCCGTCGTCCTCACCACCGACGACGACGCGCAGCCGACGAAGTCGCTCCGCCTCACGGGAAGGGCCGCGGGCGTGTCGCAGTAAAGCGCTTACCCTCCGCCTGCTGAGGCGCGATTCGCTCCAGCGAATCGCGCCTCTTTTGTTGTACGTTCCGGGAGGACCTGCCCGTTCTGCCTCGGCCCCGCGCATTCCCTCCTGACTCCGATGCCCATGCTGACGCTTCTCCTCGCCCTCTTCCTCGCCCCGTCGCTCACCGCTCCCGAGGCGCCGTCGCCATCCGTCGCGTACGAACAGGCGTGGTCCGACCTCCTCCGGCGCGTCGTCACCGACGATGGACTCGTGCGCTACGACCGGCTCGCCGGCCCGCTCGCCGACGAGTTCGCCGCCGTCGTCGACGCGGTGGAGACGTTCGACGCGAGCACGCTCACGAGCGAGGCCGCGCGGCTCGCGTTCTGGATGAACGCCTACAACGTGAAGATGGTCGAGCGCGTGCTGGCGAAGGGCACGCCGCCGAACATCGAGCGCGCCGGCTTCGACGCGTTTTTCAAGACGCCCGTCCGCGTGGCGGGCCGAGACGTGACCCTCGATGAGATCGAGAACGTGATCCTCCGGCGGCAGCCGACGACGACGCTCTCGGCGCTGCAGGTCCGCGCGCTCGACCCGCGCATCCACGTCGGGCTCAACTGCGGGGCCGTCTCGTGCCCGCGCCTGCGCAGCCGCGCGTTCACCGCTGCGAACGTGGACGCCGAACTCGACCGCGCGATGGGCGACTTCGTCAACAGCCGCCACCACTTCCGCTACGACGGGGATACGGCCGTGCTGTCGAGCCTGCTCGACTGGTTCGGCGCCGATTTCGACGCAACGGGCGAGCCGGCGGGGGATTACCTCCTCGGGTTCATGGACGCCTCCCGGCCGAGCGCGGCGCGGTTGAGGGCGCTGTTCGAGGGCCGTACGGCGGCCGAAATCAAAGCGCAGCCGAACGTCCGGTTCGAATACCGCTGGGGCCTCAACGCGGCGAAGTGAAGCCCGCCCGCGCTTGCCCGCTCGTGCAGCAGCGCCGATCTTTGCTCGCCCGTTGCCTCTTCCGCCCGCCTGCGCCGCCATGCTGAATCGGATCGCCGTCCTGCTCGTCCTTTGTTTCCCGGCTCTCGCGCACGCGCAGGCGTGGACGATGCAGCCCGGCGAGGTCTACCTCAAGATCACGCAGGGCTTCGCGAACGCCTCCGAGCGCTACGACGCGAACGGCGACGTCGTGCCTTACGACCCGGCCGTCGAGGGCGAGACCCCGTTCCGCGACCGCAGCCGCTACCTCTACGGCGAGGTCGGGCTGGCGCCGAAACTCTCGCTCTTCGGGACGCTCCCGTACAAACGCCTATTCATCACCGACGGCGGATTCGACGTGCCCGTGGAGCGGCAGGCATCGGACCTCGGCTCGGCCGTGGTCGGGCTGCGGATCGGGCTCGACGAAGCCGTCGGACTGCGCGACGACCGCTCGGCGCTCGCGGCGAACGTCGCACTCGTCGTCCCCCTCGGCTACCGGCGCAACTTCGCGCCGGCGGTGGGGCCGGGGCAGGTCGATGCGCAGTTGCTGCTGGCGTATGGGCGAAGCCTGTGGCCGCTCCCGGCCTACGCGCAGGTCGGCGTCGGCTACCGCCACCGCACGTCCGTCTTCGGCCTCTCCCGCGTCGTCGATTGCCCGGCGACGCAGCCCGACGATGCCGAAGAGCTGTGCATCGCCGACGGCGGGGGGGAGGTCGCGTACAGCGACGAGTTGCTGTTCAAGTTGGAAGCGGGCTACACCCTGTTTGACCGCGTGCGGCTGCAGGGCCTGCTCGACCTCGTGTGGTCGGTCGATGCGCCGGAGTCCGTCAACGCGGAGGCGGGCGTGCAGCCCGAAGCGTTCCCGCAGCAGCGGTTTCTCCGGACGGGCGTGGGCGCGACGTTCCTCGTGTTCGGCGAGACCGGGCTGAGCGTGCAGGCGTTCACGGCGCCCTACGCCCGCAACGCCCTCCGCGCCGTCGAGGTGTTCGTCGGGATCGAAACCAAACTGTGACTTGTGGAGGTGTGGGAGTGTGGACGAAAGCTTAGAGCCTATCCGAAAAGTATTCTTGTCATCCTGAGCGCAGCGAAGGATCTCCTCAAGGCAATCGATTTCGCTCGAATCAGGGAGATTCTTCAGTCGCTATGCTCCTTCAGAATGACAGACATTGGGCTTTTCGGATAGGCCCTTAGAAAGGTACCGGGTCTTACAAATTATGACCGCTGACTACTGACCACCGACCACTGACGGCCATGAGCCACGTCTTCCAACTCAACACGTCGCCGGGCGGCGTGCCGAAGCGCGCGGTGCAGGCCGTCGCGGTCGGGCCGCTCGGGCTTGAGGGCGACGGCGTGAACCACCCGAAGGTCCACGGCGGACCGGAACGGGCCGTCTGCCTGTGGTCGCTCGACCGGATCCTCGCGTTGCAGGCGGAGGGCCACCCGATTTTCCCGGGCGCGGTCGGCGAGAACGTGACGCTCGCGGGGCTCGACTGGAGCGGGCTCGGCCCCGGCTCCGTGCTCGACCTCGGCGACGCCGTCCGGCTGGAGGTGACGAAATACACGACGCCGTGCAACACGATCGCGGCGTACTTCGCCGAGCGGCAGTTCAAGCGGATCAGCGAGGAGCGGCATCCCGGGTGGAGCCGGCTCTACGCCCGCGTCCTCCGGCCGGGCACGCTCCGCGTCGGCGACGTCGTGCGCATCGTGGACTAACAATTGCGTGGCTCAGCCGAGGTTGTCGCCGTACCAGAAGTAGAGAAGCTCTCCCTCGTCAACGTCGTAAGCGGCACGGAAGAAAAACTCGCCGCCGTGGAACCAGATAATCCAACCGCTCTCGATATCGCGGTCGCCACGAATCCCATTGGCAATGATGAGATCTCTGCCGCCCTCTACGACACCTACAAACTGAACGCCGTAGCGCCACACGGGTGTTCGAGCGGCAAGCGCTCGTTCGACCTGTCGGATTTGGTGCGGCGACGGCTTCCAGTAGCTCTCGTATGGCGGGAGTCCGAGGGCCACGTCGTCCTGAATTCCATCCTCGGGTCCGAATGCGACTCTCGGGAGTGGGTCGAACGTGTATCCGATGTCACGAACGACACTGGCTGGAGAGCACGCGCTGAGGCTCACCGCAAGGAAGGCACATAGAGCGAACAGAGCCCGGTAGTTCGAGAGCCGCATAGCCAACCTGTAGCTAGCGTGATCCTGCGGGCTCTTTCTCGGCCACGGGTTGCCCGTCGGACACCGCGATGCCGTTGGGCTCGGTCGGCAGCCCCGGTTTCGGCGGTGGGTCGAGCACGGCGAGCGTCGCCCGCTCCTTCAGCCCGACGACGACGTACGTCCCGAGCAGGATCGCCGTGCCGGCGATGCCGATCAGGCTGAAGAGCTGGAACTCGTAGCCCGCGACCGGGATCGTCGGGTTCGCGAGGAAGAACACGAGCGTGTTCGCCGCGATCATCGCGATCCGGCTCTCCGTCGGGCCGAAGCCGGCGAACGAGATCTTGAACACGTCGCGCGAGATCGTGACGAGGTTCACGAGGATCATCATCAGGTAGTAGCCGACGATGAGGAAGAGGGCGATCGAGAGCTCCATCAGCGGCGAGAACCCGAGGCCGAGGAAGATCAGCAGCGTCGAGATTGCATCGCTCTGGTGGTCGACGTAGAACCCGTAGCGCTCGCGGCGGATGTTGCGGACGCGGGCGAGCGTGCCGTCGAGCGAGTCGCCCCACCAGTGGACGACGAAGCCGACCGAGGCGAGCCACAGCCAGTCAAGGCTGTACTGCGTGAGGTAGTACGAGAGGCCGATGACGACGGCCGAGATCAGCCCGATCACCGTCAGCGTGTCGGGCGTGACCCACTGCGGAAGCCGCCGGGCCATCCGCGGGAGGGCCCACTGCTCGAAGCGAGCGAGCGCGATCCGGTTAACGCGTTGTTTGGCGACGGCCCGTTCCATACGTCGTGAGAGGCGGTGGGAGAGATGCGTCCTACCGATACCGATCAAACGGTGTTAAGTGCCCGGTCGAGGTCGTCCCGCAAGTCGTCGAGGTCTTCGACACCGACGGAGAGGCGGATGAGGGAATCCGAGAGGCCGGCCGCGAGGCGCTCTTCGAGCGGGATCGAGGCATGCGTCATCGACGCCGGGTGGCTCACGAGGCTCTCGACGCCGCCGAGGCTCTCGGCGAGGGCGAACACGCGGAGCGCCTGCATCAGCTTCACGGCCCGCTCGTACGAGTCGTCCTTGAGCGTGAACGAGACCATGCCGCCGAAGTCGCTCATCTGCCGCGCGGCGATCTCGTGGCCGGGGTGCGAGGCGAGGCCGGGGTAGCGGACGGGACCGACGGCGGGGTGCTCGTCGAGGAAGGCGGCGAGGGCACTCGCGTTCGCGCAGTGGCGCTCCATGCGGAGGTGGAGCGTCTTCGTGGCACGGAGGACGAGGAAGCAGTCCATTGGCCCCGGCGCGGCGCCGGCCGCTTTGATCTGGAAGCGGAGGTGCTCGGTCCAGCCCGCGTCATTCGTCAGCACGGCCCCGCCGATTACGTCGGAGTGCCCGCCGATGTACTTCGTCGTGGAGTGGAGGACGAGGTCGGCGCCGAGGGCGAGGGGCTGCTGGAGGAACGGCGAGGCGAACGTGTTGTCCACGACGAGGTCGGCCCCGTTCGCCTTCGCGCGCTCGGCGACGGCGGCGATGTCGATGATGCGGAGGAGGGGGTTCGTCGGCGTCTCGGCCCAGACCAGCTTCGTGTCGTCGGTGAGCGCGGACTCGAACGCGTCGAGGTCGGTCATGTCGACGAAGGAGAACCGCAGGCCGAAGGGCTCGAAGACCTGCCGCATGAGGCGGTACGTCCCGCCGTAGAGGTCGTTCGTGGCGACGACATGGTCGCCGGGCCGGAGCCGCTTGAGGAGCGCGTCGACGGCGGCGAGGCCGGAGGCGAAGCAGATCCCCTCGTCGGCTCCTTCGAGCGAGGCGAGGTTGGCTTCGAGCGCCGAGCGCGTCGGGTTCGAGACGCGGGCGTACTCGTGCCCCTGGTGGTCGCCGGGCGCGGCCTGCACATACGTCGACGTGAGGTAGACGGGCGTCATGATGGCGCCGGTCGTCGGGTCGGGCTCCTGGCCTGCGTGGATGGCGCGCGTGCCGAAGCCGAGTTGTTTGGTGGCGAGGCCGTTGGAGGAGTCAGCCATGACGGTGCGGGAGCGAGAGGGTGGGGGGCGGTGTGCTGGCCTAAAAGGAAACGGGGGCGCAGGCTACCGCGCCCCCGTTCCGTATGAGGGAACCGGTCGGTCAGTTGAGGTCGAGGCCGGCGCACTCGGCGGCTTCCTGCGCCTTCTCGCCCTGGCCGAGAGCGGCGTAGACCTGGAAGAGGGCGCGGCAGATGTCGGCGGAGTCCTCGCCGGCAGCCTCGGTGAGGGCGCGAGCGCGCTCGAGGTTCGGCATCGCCTGACCCAGCAGCGACGTCCGTTCGGCGATCGCCGCGTCTACCTCGGCCTGGCTCGCGCCGGCGTCTTCGAGTTCGCCGACGCGCTTGTTGAAGCTCGCGGCCTTGTTCTGGTAGGCGGCGCCGAGGTTGTAGAACGCATTCGCGTTCTGGGCGTCGAGTTCCGTCGCCACCATGAGTTGCTCGGCGGCCTCGTCGTACCGCTCGGCCTGGAGGAGGAGGGAGCCGTAGTTGTAGCGGTAGAGCGGGTTCTCCGGATCGGCCGCGATCCGGGCGTTGTAGGCGTCGATGGCGCGGTCGGTCTGGCCGGCACGGACGTAGGCGTTGAGGATTTCGGTCTGCAGCTCCTCGTTGTCGGGGAAGGCGGCCTGGCCCTGCTCCAGCACGCCGAGGGCATCGGCGGCGCGGTCCTCGGAAGAGAGGTAGATCCGGCCGAGGTAGATGTACGCCTCGGCGCTGTTGGCGCCCTTGTCGATCGCCATCTGGAGCGGCACGGCGGCGTCGGCGGAGTTCCCGGCGGCGAGGTAGGCGAGACCCTGGTTGAGGAAGCCGGCCGAAGAGTCGGGGAGGATCACCGTGGCGTTGTTGAAGGAGGCGGCGGCCTCGTCGTAGGCGCTCGGGTCCTCGGCGGCGCGGCGGAAGGCGCGGGCTCCGTAGTTCATCTCCGCGCCCCAGGCCACCTGCAGCCGGTTCTCGATTTCGGCGGGGGCGTGGCCGAGTTCGAGCGAGCGGTTGTACGCCTGCGTCATCTCGGCGAGGAGGTCGGCGCGCTGGGAGGCGTCGTCCATCGCTTCGGCCTTCATCCGGTAGGCCTCGCCGCGGATGAAGTAGGCCTCCTCGTTGTCGGGATCTGCTTCGATGGCGGCGGCGGTGAGTTCGAGGACGCGGTCGTAGTCCTGGTTCTTCATCTCGAGCTTCGCCCCGGTCACGTTCGGGTCGCTGCCGCAGCTATCGGCCCCGGCGACGAGGAAGGCGAGGGCGAGGAGGCCGAGCGCGAAGGGGAGGCGGACAGCGGGCATGCGGGAGAGGTCCATGATGGTGTGGCGGATAGGTTGCAAAGGGGGCACAGAGGGGAGGCCGGTGGGCAGGCCGGGCCAAAATCGGCCGGTGCGTAGAGTGGGCGGGACGCACGTCAGGGTGCCTATTCCGGTCGACTTTGTAAGCTAACACTATCTTTGGGGACCCACAACCCCGGCCGCCTGCGGGGCCGATGGAACGGGACCCCCGGCTCTCGCGTGTGCCCCCGTCTCTGGCGCTTCACCCACGCCCCCCTCATGACGACCTCTTCCTCGACCTCTGCCCACCCCCGCACGACGGCGTCCGCCGGGATGCGGGCCTTTCTCACCGGCCTCATCGACTACGCCGGACTCTTCCCGCCCGCCCGGCTCCCGCTGGACGAGGCCGTCCCGAGCTTCGCCGCCTACCGGCAGACGACGGATGCGTGGATGCTGAGCCGGTTCATCTGCCCCGCCGCCCGCCTCGACGGCCTCCGCACGTACACCGACCTCTTCGAGCCGGGCCGCCCGTTCCCCGTCTCCGTGCTCGGCACCGGCGGGGCCGACGCCGAGACGTTCCTCCGCACCTTCCGCAGCGATCTCAAGGCCGCCGAGGCTTGCGAGGCGGCCCACGACGGCCGCGTCCGCGCCGACCTCTACGAAGTCCGCTTCCCCGACGTCGTCACCGAAGCCGGGGCCGATGCCGTCGCCGAGGTGCTGCTCCGCGTAAACGAGGCCCTGGCCGATGCCGACGTTTCCTTCGAACGCATCCACGTCGAGGCCGCGTTCGCCGGAGATTGGCGCGAGACCGTCCACGGCACGATTACCGCGCTCGCCAGGCACGACGCGAACGGCGGGCCCGAGTTCGGCTTCAAAGTCCGCTGCGGCGGCGTCACGCCCGACGCGTTCCCCACGCCCGAGCAGGTCGCCTTCGTGCTCGCGACGTGCCGCGATGCCCGCGTCCCCTTCAAAGCGACGGCCGGGCTCCATCACCCCGTCCGCCATTACGACCGGCAGATCGAGGCGATGATGCACGGCTTCCTCAACGTGTTCGGCGCGGGCGTGCTCGCCCACGCGCTCGACCTCAGCGAGGCCGCACTCCGGCAGGTGCTCCGCACCGAGTCCATCAAAGCGTTCGTCTTCGACGAGGCTGGCTTCGCCTTCCAGGACCTCCGCATCTCCGCCGAGCAGGTCGCCCGCGCCCGCGCGGAGTTCGCCACGTCGTACGGGAGCTGCTCGTTCGACGAGCCGCGCGAAGACCTCCGTGCCGCCCGGTTGTTGTAGCCGCTCCGCGGCGGAAAGGAGGGGTGGAGCGTGTGGAGGGAAAGGAGAGGGCACGTTTATGTCCATCCCTTCGTAGTTCTAGTTCTCCCCACGCTCTTTCATTCCCTCCATTCCTTCCTCGCCCTCCCATCCTCCCCAGAAATGAACCCCACCAACGATCCCGCCCTCCGCTCGTTCGTCAAGGTCGCGCCGGACTCCCACTTCCCGATTCAGAACCTCCCGTTCGGTGTGTTCAAACGGAAGGTTGGCGGGGCGGCGCAGGTAGGCGTGGCGATCGGGGATTACGTGCTCGACCTCGCGGTGCTGGAAGATCGGAAGCTGTTCACCGGGGAATATCTCGCCGGGCGGCGGCCGTTCTCGCAGTCGTCGCTGAACCTGTTCATGGGGCTCGGCCGTCCGGCGTGGCGCGAGGCGCGGCGCACCGTGCAGGACCTCCTCCGCCACGACAACGCGACGCTCCGCGACGACGAAGCCCTCCGCGAGCAGGCCCTCGTGCCCATCGACGAGGTCGAGATGCTGCTGCCCGCCCACGTCGGCGACTACACCGATTTCTACTCGTCGCGGCAGCACGCCACGAACGTCGGCTCGATGTTCCGCGACCCGGACAACGCGCTCCTCCCAAACTGGCTGCACCTCCCCGTCGGTTACCACGGCCGCGCGTCATCCGTCGTCGTCAGCGGGACCGACGTGGTGCGGCCCCACGGCCAACTCAAGCCGAGCGACGACGCGCCGCCCGTCTTCGGCACCTCGAAGCTCCTCGACTTTGAACTCGAGATGGGTTTCTTCGTCGGGCCCGGCAACGAACTCGGCTGGCCCATCCCCATCGACGACGCCGACGAGCACATCTTCGGCCTCGTCCTCGTCAACGACTGGAGCGCGCGCGACATCCAGAAGTGGGAGTACGTCCCGCTCGGGCCGTTCCTCGGCAAGAGCTTCGCCACGAGCGTCAGCCCGTGGGTCGTGATGCTGGAGGCGCTCGAACCGTTCCGCGTCCCCGGCGAGCCGCAGACCGAAGAGGCCGGGAATCCCGCAATCCTCGACTACCTCAAGCAGCGGGACGACCGCTCGTTCGACATCCACCTCGAAGTGGCGTTGCAGGCGGAGGGGATGAAGCGGCCCGCCGTCATCGCCCGGTCGAACACGCAAAACCTGTACTGGAGCGTCGAGCAGCAGCTCACGCACCACACCGTCAACGGCTGCAACGCGCGCCCCGGCGACCTCATGGCGAGCGGCACGATCAGCGGCACCGACGAGGGCTCGTACGGCAGCATGCTGGAACTCTCGTGGCGTGGCTCGAAGCCGCTCCAACTCCCCGGTGGCGGCGAGCGGAAGTTCCTCCAAGACGGCGACCTCGTCACGATGACCGGCTGGGCGCAGGGCGACGGCTACCGCGTTGGTTTCGGGGAAGTAGCGGGCCGCGTGAAGCCGGCGATTTGACGGGGTTCCGCGTCGCGCTGCGATGACGGCTGCGGGTTCCGAACGGAGCCCACAGCCCCGAAGCGGAACGGGAGGAATGGGACGCATCGGCGCGCCGAACCGCGCGAAATGAAGCGGTATGGCCGTTCAAAAAGGTTGGCGCCGCCTGGGAACACGGTTATATTAGCGGCCGATCTGTGGGTGGGGTTCACGACGCCTTCACGTTTTTCGGACGTATGCCCCTGCCCGCTGTGCTCCCGACTCACCGCTTGCCCCCCGTCATATGAGTAGCGTTGCTACCGCGCCTCGCATTTTCCGCCCCACCCTCTCGCTGAAGCTCTCGGACTTCGACTACGAGTACCCGAAGAAGCTCATCGCCAAGTATCCGGCGGAACCGCGTGACAGCGCTCGGCTGATGGTCGTGAACCGGAAAGAGCGGACTGTCGACCACCGCACCTTCCGCGACGTCGTCGACTACTTCAACGAGGGCGACGTGCTCGTGGTGAACAACACGAAGGTGTTTCCCGCACGGCTCTTCGGCAACAAGGAGAAGACGGGCGCCCGCATCGAGGTCTTCCTCCTCCGCGAGCTCAACCGCGACAGCCGGCTGTGGGACGTGATCGTCAACCCCGCCCGCAAGATCCGCGTCGGCAACAAGCTCTACTTCGATAACGGCCTCGTCGCCGAGGTCGTGGACAACACGACGAGCCGGGGCCGGACGATCCGCTTCATCTTCGACGGCACGTGCGAGGAGCTCTACGAGCAGATCGACGAGATCGGCAACACGCCGATCCCGCCGTACATCAAGCGCGACGCGGAGGACGACGACAAGGAGCGCTACCAGACGATGTTCGCGCAGCGCCGCGGCGCCGTCGCCGCGCCGACCGCCGGGCTCCACTTCACCCCGGAGCTGATCGCCGACCTCGAAGCGAAGGGCGTCACGGTCTGCCCGGTCACGCTCCACATCGGGCTCGGGACGTTCCGCCCGGTCGAAGTCGAGGACCTCACGAAGCACCGGATGGACTCGGAGAACTTCATCGTCGAGGATCACGAGTGCGAGGCGATCAACCGCGCGCTCGCCTCGCCGCACAACAAGGTGACCGTCGTCGGGACGACGTGCGTGCGCGCCCTCGAGTCGAGCATCTCGGCGAACGGCGGGCTGAAGTCGGGCTCGGGCTGGACCGACAAGTTCATCTACCCGCCCTACGAGTTCCGCATCGCCGAGCAACTCATCACCAACTTCCACATGCCGAAGTCGACGCTGCTGATGCTGGTCTCGGCGTTCTCGGACCGCGAGCTGATGATCCACGCCTACGAGCAGGCCGTCGAGCAGGAGTACCGGCTGTTCTCCTTCGGCGACGCGATGATCATCGTGTAGTCCGTCGTCATTGGCTCGTTGTCCGTTGCTGACTTGTTTTTCTCCAAGACCATTGAGCTTGAGCTTCGGGAAGAACGGGGGGCTGTTGTCGCCCGGCTTCGTGAGCGAACGAAGTGGCGGTTCTTCGCTTGGCGGCTACGACTCTCAGGGCTCGTTAAAGAGACCTCGTTCTGGTTCTGCCTTCGGGGTCTGTGGCTCGGTGCCGCGATGATTGTCATCCGAGGAGTAATCGAAGAGCGGAAGGGCGGATCGTATTTGCAAGCACAAGCCGGCTTGGCTGCGTGGGCAATCCTCGTGAACGGGTTATTCGCATTCATGTGCACGGCCGCGATGATATCCATGCTACAGCGAGGAATACTGGATCCTATGGGGTTCTTTCTCTTCCCTGGGCTCATTGGATACTTCGTCGGATCTCTAGTTTGGGCACACAAGCGCTATGTACCTCGCGCCATTGATTTGTTAAAGGACGCAGTCTTTCCGCCGAAGGCTGGGTAATGCATAGTGGTGAGACTACCGTATTAATCCCCGCCGCCGGATCGGGGCGCCGGATGGGGGGCGAGCGCAAGCAGTTCCGTACGCTCGGCGGTGCGCCCGTCCTCGTGCGGACGCTGGAGGTGTTCGAGCGGCACGCCGAGGTGGGTGCGCTCGTCGTCGTCGGGCCAGTGGGGGAGACGAATGCGCTACGCAACGAACTACGAGACTACGGTCTCACGAAGCTCCACGCTGTCGTCGAGGGCGGGGCGACACGGCAGGCCTCGGTTGGGCGCGGGCTCGATGCGCTCCCGGCTGAGACCGAGATCGTGCTCGTCCACGATGCCGTCCGCCCGTTCCTCCCAGCTGATGCGCTGAGTGCGGTGGTCGAAGCCGCCCGCGCGCACGGCGCCGCCGCGCTCGCCATCCCGGTGGCCGACACGGTCCGGCGCGGCGACGAGACGTTCGGGGAGACGGTCCCGCGCGACGGGCTCTGGCGGATGCAGACGCCACAGGCCTTCCGGCTGGACCTGCTCCGCGAAGCCCACGCCCGCTTCGCCGGCGTCCCCGGCACCGACGAGGTCGAACTCGTGCAGCGGCTCGGCCGGGCGGTGCGGATCGTCGAGGGTAGCGCGCTCACGTTCAAGATCACCACGCCTGCCGACTGGACGCTCGCCGAGGCGCTGTGGCCTTTTTGGGAAAGGGAGTGGGCGCGCGCGGAGGATGGGGAGCGGCGGCTGTAGTTTCCGTCCCCTCGTGCTCTCACCCCTCCCTGTTTCGCCGTGCGCATCGGAATTGGCTACGACGTCCACCGCCTCGCCGAAGGCCGCCCGCTCATCCTCGGCGGCGTCCACATCCCGCACGACCGAGGGCTCGACGGCCATTCCGACGCCGACGTGCTCGTCCACGCGATCATCGATGCGCTCCTCGGCGCCGCTGCCCTCGGCGATATCGGCCAGCACTTCCCCGACACCGATGCCGAGTGGAAAGGGGCCGACAGCATGAAGCTGCTCGCGCACGTCCGGGGCCTCGTCCGCGAGGCAGGCTATAACGTCGGCAATGTGGACGCCGTCGTCGTCCTGCAACGGCCAAAGCTCCGTCCGCACATCGACGCGATGCGCGCGAATATCGCCGACGTACTCGGCGTCGAGATCGGTCAGGTGGCCGTGAAAGCGACGACGGGGGAGACGATGGGCTTCGTCGGGCGCGAAGAAGGAGCCGCCGTGCACGCCGTCTGCCTGCTGCTCGCCGATGGGTGAGCTCCTCGGCGATATCGTCACGTGGATGCAGGGGCTCTCGCCGGTGTGGATCTACGTCACCGTGTTCGGCGTCGCGTATCTCGAAAACGTCGTCCCGCCGATTCCCGGCGACATGATCGTCGTGTTCGGCGGTTACCTCGCCGGATTGGGGCAGGTCGGACTCGTCCCCGTCATCCTGCTCGCGACGGTCGCGGGCACGCTCGGATTCATGTCGATGTACGCGGTGGGGCGAACGGTCGGGGAGGCCGTGTTGGACCCGGATCGAATGCGGTGGATTCCGAAGCAGGCGGCGTGGAAGGTGCGCGCGTGGCTGCAGAAGTACGGCTACGGCGTCGTCGCGGCAAACCGATTTCTGAGCGGGGCGCGGGCCGTCATCTCGCTCATGGTCGGTGTCGCCCGGATGCCGGCGGGGCCGGTCGCGGTGTGGGCCGCGTTGAGCGCGGCGGTGTGGACCGGGATCATTGCCTACCTCGGTGCCGTGGTCGGAGACAACTGGGCCTTAGTCGGCGAGTGGCTGAAGCGGTATGGGCAAGGCGTCACCGTCGTGCTCGTCGTCGTGGCTGTGGTTTACGTCGGCCTGAAGGCATGGCAGCGGCGGGCGGGCTCTCAAAGAAACGGCGAAGACCCCAAAACGGGGATTTCGGACGCTCCGGAGAGTTGACAGCGGACAGAACGCTCCCTACCTTTCCTGTCTGTCTGCGCGCGTTAGATCTGCCATTCAGGCTGGCGTAGCTCAACTGGTAGAGCAGCTGATTTGTAATCAGCAGGTTGGGGGTTCGAGTCCCTTCGCCAGCTCTGCTCGCCGGCTGTGAAACGCTGGCAGTCTTGACGTGCTGATACACCTGGGCAGGTGGCCGAGTGGTTAAAGGCGACAGACTGTAAATCTGTTCTCATACGAGTACGGAGGTTCGAATCCTTCCCTGCCCACAAAAGGTTTGAGGTTGGAAGTTCTGGGTTTGAAGAAGCCCACAACTCTCGACCTCGCACCTCCGACCCGTTTGCGGGAGTAGCTCAGTTGGTAGAGCATCAGCCTTCCAAGCTGAGGGTCGCGAGTTCGAATCTCGTCTCCCGCTCCACATGTAGTATCCGCCTCCTTAGCTCAGCGGTAGAGCACTTCCATGGTAAGGAAGGGGTCCCCGGTTCAAGTCCGGGAGGAGGCTCCACGGCGTTCGAAGCGCCGCCCGGTACGCCGTCGATGACGGCCCGGGCGTGCGACCCGGCGCCGCGTGGCGTGTCCCACGCCCGTCTCATCGGGTGCGCCCGATGGGGCCAGGGGATGCGCCTTTTTGCTATACCCCTCGTTCTTCCGCGTTGCGCCAGCGACGCCCCTCATTCCACTCCGCATCACCAGTAAGCAAAGGCCATGGCAAAGGAAACGTTTCAGCGCACGAAGCCGCACGTGAACGTCGGCACGATCGGCCACGTCGACCACGGGAAGACCACGCTCACGGCGGCGATCACGTCGGTGCTCTCGCTGAAGTCCGGCGGCGAGGCGCGGTCCTT